>NZ_JACVYG010000139.1:0-5173 GCF_014712245.1 Streptomyces sp. 5-10 | reverse complement strand
TCCAGGGCGGCGCGGGTGGTGGCCAGTGACCAGCCCACATCGACCGGGTCGACGTCGCTCCCGGACTCCAGATGGCTGACCAGACGCTGGGCCTGAGCCCGCAGCGCCGCAGGGCTCTTGGCGGACAGCACCCACGGCACCACCCCGCCGGTGGCCACCAGCCCAGGAGTACCCGCGCCGTCCGACTCCGCCTCGGCCACGGCACCTTCCGGCGCCTGCTCCAGGATCACGTGCGCGTTCGTCCCACTGATACCGAAGGAGGAGATCCCCGCGCGCCGCGGGCGCCCCGTCTCCGGCCACGTCCGCGCCTCGGACAGCAGCGACACCGCGCCCTGCGACCAGTCCACCTTGGTGGTGGGTTCCTCGGCGTGGAGGGACCGCGGANCCTGCGACCAGTCCACCTTGGTGGTGGGTTCCTCGGCGTGGAGGGACCGCGGAAGCGTGCCGTGCCGCATCGCCAGCACCATCTTGATGAGGCCCGCGATGCCCGCGGCGGCCTGGGTGTGGCCGATGTTGGACTTCAGCGATCCGAGCCACAGCGGTTCGTCCCCCGGGCGGCCCTGCCCGTAGGTGGCGAGGAGTGCCTGGGCCTCGATCGGGTCGCCGAGGGCGGTGCCGGTGCCGTGGGCCTCGACCGCGTCCACATCGGCTGCCGACAGCCCGGCGTTCGCCAGTGCCTGCCGGATCACCCTCTGCTGCGAGGGCCCGTTCGGCGCGGTGAGGCCGTTGCTCGCCCCGTCCTGGTTGACCGCCGTCCCGCGGATGACGGCCAGCACCTCGTGGCCGTTGCGACGGGCGTCGGACAGCCGTTCCAGCAGGACCAGCCCAATGCCCTCGCTGAAGGTCGTGCCGTCGGCGCCCTCGCTGAAGGACTTGCTGCGGCCGTCCGGCGCGAGCCCGCGCTGGCGGGAGAAGCTGATGAAACCGCTGGGCTTGGCGATCACCGTCACGCCACCGGCGAGGGCCATCGAACATTCGCCCGCCCGCAGTGCCTGCACGGCGAGGTGCAGCGCCACCAGCGACGACGAGCACGCCGTGTCCACCGTCACCGCGGGGCCTTCGAGGCCCAGCAGATAGGCCACGCGACCGGAGGCCACGCTCGTGGTGCTGCCGGTCATCAGGTACCCCTCCAACTCCGGCGGGGACGCCTCGGAGTGGCCGATGTACCCCTGGTCGATGACCCCGGCGAACACCCCGACGGCCTGTCCGCGCACGGACACCGGGTCGATGCCCGCCCGCTCGAACAGCTCCCACGAGGTCTCGGCGAGCAGCCGCTGCTGCGGATCCATCGCCAGCGCCTCACGCGGGGAGATGCCGAAGAACTCGGCGTCGAAGTCGCCGGCGCCGCTGAGGAATCCGCCCTCGCGCACATACGACTTGCCCACGGCGTCCGGATCGAGGTCGAAGAGTGTCTCCAGGTCCCAGCCCCGGTCCGAGGGGAACGGGCCGATCGCGTCCCGGCCCTGGAACACCAGCTCCCACAGCCCCTCCGGGTCGGTGACCTTGCCGGGCAGCCGGCAGTTCATCGACACGATGGCCACCGGGTCGTCCGCCGGGTCCACCGCCGCAGCCCGCACCACCGCCGACGTCGACGGCGAGGCCATGTCTCCGGCCACCATCGACCGCATCTGCGTGGCCATCGCCTCCGGTGTCGCGTAGTCGAACACGACCGTCGCGGGCAGGCGCAGCCCGGTCGCGCCGGAGAGCCGATTGCGCAGTTCCACCGCGATGAGCGAGTCGACGCCGATCTCGCTGAACGCACGCCGGGCGTCCACGGCGTCCCTCCCGGTGTGCCCGAGCACGGTGGCCGTGTGGTCCCGTACCAGGTCCAGCAGCAGCCGGTGCTGGTCGGCCTCGGACAGCGCCGCCAGCCGGGCCGCAAGACCTCCCTCGGCCGAGGGGGCCGCGATGGACCGCAGGGTGCGCCGGGTCGGCCGGACGAGGCCGGTGAGCAGCGGCGACAGATCACCCGGAGCGGGTGCGTCCCGCAGCGCGCCGGAATCCAGTTTCGCGGTGTCCAGCTTCGCCGGTACCACGACGGACAGCCCCAGACCGAGGGCGCGGTCGAAGAGGCTCAGGGCCTGCTCGGTGCTCATCGGGCGGACGACACCGTCCTTGGTGCGATCCCGGTGCGCCGTGACCAGTGCGGCGGACAGGTCGCTGGTCTCCGCCCACAGGCCCCAGGCCAGTGACAGCCCGGCCAGCCCCGCCGCGCGCCGCTGCTGCACGAAGGCGTCGAGGAAGGTGTTGGCGGCGGCGTAGTTGGCCTGGCCCGCGTTCCCGAGGATTCCGGCGGCGGAGGAGTACACGGCGAAGAGGGCCAGGTCGTGGTGGCGCGTGAGGTCGTGCAGATGGGTGACCGCGTCGACCTTGGGGCGGAAGACGGTGTCGATGCGGTCGCGGTCGAGGGTGGTGATGGTGCCGTCGGCGAGGGTGCCGGCGGTGTGCACGACGCCGGTAAGGGGGTGGTCGGCCGGGATGTCGCCGAGGAGCGTGGCGAGTTGGCCGCGGTCGGCGATGTCGCAGGCGGTGATCCGTGTCCGCGCGCCGAGTGCGGTCAGCTCGTCGTGGAGGTCGGCCGCGCCGGGTGCGTCCGGCCCCTGGCGGCTTGCGAGGACCAGGTGGCGTACGCCGTGGTGTGCCACGAGGTGGCGGGCGATGGCGGAGCCGAGGGTGCCGGTGCCGCCGGTGACCAGGACGGTGCCCTCGGGGTCGAGGGCGCGGGGGAGGGTGAGCACGATCTTGCCGGTGTGGCGGCCCTGGCTCATCCAGCGGAACGCGTCGGGGGCGCGGGTGATGTCCCACGGCCGGGTGGGCAGCGGGGGGATCAGGCCCTGCTCGAACAGGCCCACCAGCTCGACCAGCAGCTCCTGGACGCGGTCCGGCCCCGCGTCCGCGCCCAGGTCGAACGCGCGATAGGTACGGCCCGGATGGGCGGCGCTCACCTCGTCCGCGTCCCGGATGTCGGTGCGTCCCATCTCGATGAACCGGCCGCCGGGGTTGAGCAGTCCCAGGGAGGCGTCGATGTGTTCGCCGGTGAGGGAGTTGAGGACGAGGTCGGCGGCGGGGAAGGACCGGGCGTAGGTGAGATCGCGGCTGGAGGAGCGCCGTTCCTCGGGCACACCGAGCCGTTCAAGGGTGTGGTGTTTGTCGGGGTGGGCGGTGGCGAGGACGCTGGCGCCGAAGTGGTGGGCGAGGTGTACGGCGGCCATGCCGACCCCACCGGCGGCGGCGTGCACCAGCACCGTCTCGCCCGGCTGGACGTGGCCCAGGTCCCGCAACGCGTACAGCGCGGTGAGATAGGCGACCGGCACCCCGGCCGCCGCCGTGAACGACCAGCCGCGCGGCATCCGTACGACCGTCCGCCGGTCCGCCACCACCAGCGGCCCGAACGAACCGGGCAGCATGCCCATCACGCGGTCGCCCACGGCCAGGTCCGTCACGCCCGGACCGACCTCGGTCACCACACCGGCGCCCTCGGTGCCGATCTCCGCCTCGTACATCCCGAGGGCGATGAGCACATCGCGGAAGTTCTGGCCGGCGGCGCGCACCGCGATCCGCACCTGGCCCGCCTCCAGCGGCGCCTCCGCCCGGGGGTGGGGCACCAGGGCGAGGTTCTCCAGCGTGCCGTGTTCGGTGACGTCCAGATGCCACGCGGCGGCTGCCGGTACCGCCAGTCCAGGGCGCGCCCGTACCAGGCGTGGCACCCACGCGGTTCCGCCACGCAGTGCGAGCTGGGGCTCCTCCGTGGCCAGCGCGGCGGGCAGGGCCTCGGCGGACCGGTCATCGGTATCGATCACGCACACTCGGCCCGGGTGTTCGGCCTGCGCCGCGCGCACCAGACCCCACACCGCGGCGGCGTCCGGGTCGGTGACCTCGGCGTCGTCATGCACCGCCATGCCGCCCTGAGTGAGCACCACCAGGCGGCTTTCGGTGAGCCCGTCGTCGCTGATCAGACGCTGTATCGCGGTCAGAGCCCGGCCGGTCAGCTCACGGGTGCGCTCCGGCAGTCCGCCGCCCTCCGCGCCGTACGCCCGGGTGTCGGCCACGACCACCGGCGGCCACGCGCCGTCCTCGCGTCCGGTGTCCAGGTCCGCCCACGACACCTCGTGCCGGGCCAGGGGATGCTCGGTCCACTCCACGGTGAACTGCGCGTCCGCGCTGGAGGCGGGCGATGTGCCGCGGAGCTGCTCGGCGGAGGTCTCCCGCAGCACCAGCGCCCCGACGGTCACCACGGGCACGTCGTGCGGATCGGTCGCGTGCAGTGACAGGTTGTCCGGCCCGGTGGAGGTGACCCGCACCCGCAGGGCGGTGGCGCCGCCGGCGTGCAACTGCACGCCGTTCCACGAGAACGGCAGATACGTCGCGCCACCGGGCTCGTTGCCCGGGCAGAAGTTGCTCGCGTGCAGCGCCGCGTCCAGCAGCGCCGGGTGGATGCCGAAGCGGCCCGCGAGTTCGTGCTGCTCCTCGCCGAGGGTGATCTCGGCGAACACCTCACCGTCGCGGGTCCACGCGGCGGTGAGCCCGCGGAACACCGGCCCGTACTCATAACCCGCCTCGGCCAGGCGGTCGTAGAAGCCCTCCAGGGCAACGGGCTCCGCCCCGGCGGGCGGCCACTGCCGCTCCGCCGGGGCGGGAGCGACGACCTGCGGGGACAGCACGCCCGAGGCGTGCTCGACCCAGGGCTCGGACTCGTCGAGGCGGGAGTAGACACGCACCGCACGGCGCTCGTCGTCCTCGGCCGCGCCGACCAGGACCTGCACCTGAAGCGCGCCGTCCTCGGGAAGGAGCATGGGCCGGCCGAGGACCAGCTCATCCAGCACCGGGGTGCCCGTCTCGTCCCCGGCACGTACGGCCAGCTCCACGATCGCCGTACCCGGCACCAGGGCGACGCCCGACAGCATGTGGTCGGCCAGCCAGGACTGCGCCGACGGCGCCAGCCGCCCGGTGAGCAGCACCCCTCCGGTGTCCGGCACGCTGACCACGGCCCCCAGCAGCGGATGCGCCGCTTCGCGCAGTCCGACCGAGCCGACATCTCCGGGGTGGCCGGTGGCGGCCAGCCAGTAGTGCTGATGCTGGAAGGGGTAGGTGGGCAGGGGGACGTGGGAGGGCGTGGTTCCGGCGTAGACGGCCGCCCAGTGGACCGGTGTTCCGGTGGTGGAGAGTTCGGCGA
>NZ_JACVYG010000138.1:0-5182 GCF_014712245.1 Streptomyces sp. 5-10 | reverse complement strand
GTGTCGTCGTCGCGGCGGAGGGTGCCGGTGATGGTGGTGGGGATGTCGGGGTGGGTTTCGGTGGTGTCTTGGATGGCGGTGGTCAGGACGGGGTGGGTGCTGACCTCGATGAAGGTGCGGTAGCCCTGGTCGAGGAGGTTTTGGGTTGCTTCGTGGAAGCGGACGGTGTCGCGGAGGTTGCGGTACCAGTAGTGGGGGGTGATGTGGGTGGGGTCGGCCCAGTCGGCGGTGACGGTGGACATCCAGGGGGTGTGTCCGGGTGTGGCGGTGACGTCGTCGAGTAGCTGGTGGAGTTGGTTTTTGATGGTGGTGACGTGTCCGGAGTGTCCGGCGAAGTCGACGCCGGGGAGTTGCCAGCGGTAGATCTTGGCTTTGGAGAGGGTTTTGCCGAATTCGTTCAGGGCGTCGGGGTCTCCGGATATGGAGACGGAGGCGGGGCCGTTGACGGCGGCGATCCACAGGCGTCCGTCCCACGGGGCCAGCGCTTCCTCGACCCATTCTTGGGTGGTGAGGACGGACATCATGGCGCCGTGTCCGGTGAGGTGGTGGGCGATGGTCTGGCTGCGGAGGGNGCGGTGGGGAGGGTGAGGTGTCCGGCGACGTGGGCGGCGGCGATTTCGCCTTGGGAGTGACCGATGACGGCGTCGGGGTGGATGCCGTTGGCCTGCCACAGTGCGGCGAGGGAGACCATGATGGCGAAGGTGGTGGGCTGGAGGACATCGACGCGGTCCAGTGAGGGGGCGTTGGGTGCGCCGGTGATGACGTCGATGAGGTTCCAGTCGGTGTAGGGGGCGAGGGCTTCGGCGCATTCGTGGAGCCGGGCGGCGAAGACGGGGGAGCTGTCGAGGAGTTGGGCCCCCATGCCCGTCCATTGGGCGCCCTGACCGGGGAAGACGAACACGGTCTTGCCATCGGTGCCGGTCTCGCCGGTGACCAGATGGGGGTGGGGCTGCCCTTCGCCGAGGGCGGTGAGGGCGGCGGTCGCCTGGTCGAGATCGGTGGCGAGGACGACCGCGCGGTGTTCCAGTGCGGCGCGGGTGGTGGCCAGCGACCAGCCCACATCCACCGGGTCGGTGTCGGGGTGGCTGTGAAGGTGGGTGATCAGGCGTTCGGCCTGCGCCCGTAGCGCCGCCGGGCTCTTGGCGGACAGCACCCACGGCACCGCACCTCCTGCGGCCACCAGCCCGGGGACCTCCGGTTCCGTGGTCTCCGTTTCGACCGCCGTTTCTTCCGGGGCCTGNCGGTTCCGTGGTCTCCGTTTCGACCGCCGTTTCTTCCGGGGCCTGTTCGAGGATGAGGTGGGCGTTGGTGCCGCTGACGCCGAAGGAAGAGACACCGGCGCGGCGGGGGCGTCCGGTCTCCGGCCAGGGCCGGGCCTCGGTGAGCAGGGACACCGCGCCCGATGTCCAGTCCACCTTGGTGGTGGGCTCGTCGGCGTGGAGTGTTTTGGGCAGTACGCCGTGCCGCATGGCCTGCACCATCTTGATGACGCCCGCGACCCCCGCAGTGGCCTGGGTGTGGCCGATGTTGGATTTGAGCGAGCCCAGCCAGAGGGGTTGGTCGGCGGGGCGGTTCTGGCCGTAGGTGGCCAGGAGTGCCTGGGCTTCGATGGGGTCGCCGAGGGCGGTGCCGGTGCCGTGCGCTTCAACGGCGTCGATGTCCGAGGAGGACAGTCCGGCGTTGGCCAGGGCCTGCCGTATCACGCGTTGCTGCGATGGCCCGTTGGGGGCGGTGAGGCCGTTGCTGGCGCCGTCCTGGTTGACTGCCGTGCCGCGAATGACGGCCAGCACCTGATGGCCGTTGCGGCGCGCCTCGGAGAGCCGTTCCAGCAGCACCAGCCCGACGCCCTCGCTGAAGGTGGTGCCGTCGGCGCCCTCGCTGAAGGACTTGCTGCGGCCGTCCGGCGCGAGGCCGCGCTGGTGCGAGAAGCTCACGAACCCGTCCGGAGTCGACATCACCGTCACACCCCCGGCCAGGGCCATCGAGCACTCGCCCTCGCGCACTGCCTTGGCCGCCCAGTGGATGGCCACCAGGGAGGAGGAGCACGCCGTGTCCACGGTCACCGCCGGACCGGTCAGACCCAGTGCGTAGGCCACTCGCCCGGACACCACGCTCCCCGACTTCCCCGTGCTCAGATAGGTCTCGGACCCCTCGGGCAGCTCACCGGCGTTCGTCGCGTAGTCGTGGTAGATGAGCCCGGCGAACACACCGGTGTCGCTGCCCCGCACCGAAGCCGGGGCGATACCGGCCTGTTCGAAGGTTTCCCAGGCGGCTTCCAGCAGCAGCCGCTGCTGCGGGTCCATCGCCACGGCCTCGCGCGGGGAGATACCGAAGAAGTCCGCGTCGAACTGGGTGGCCCCCTCCAGGAACCCGCCCTCGCGCACATAGGTCGTGCCCACCCGGTCCGGGTCCGGGTCGAACAGCGTGTCCAGGTCCCAACCGCGGTCGGTGGGGAACGCCCCGATACCGTCCTCCCCGTCGGCCACCAGCCGCCACAGCCCGTCCGGGTCGGTCACCCGTCCGGGGAGCCGGCAGGCCATGCCGACGATGGCCACGGGGTCGTCCGCGTCGGCTCCCGGTCCGGTGACGGCGGCCGGAGCCGTCTGCGTCGAGCCGAACAGCTCGTCCCGCAGATATCCGGCGGTGATGGCGGCGGTCGGGTAGTCGAACACCACGGTCGCGGGGAGCCGCAGTCCCGTGGCCGCGTTGAGGCGGTTGCGGAGTTCCACCGCCGTCAGCGAGTCGAACCCGATCTCCCGGAAGGGCTGGTCCGGCCCGATGCTGTCGATCGTCGTGTGTCCGAGCACGGCGGCGGCCTCGGTGCGGACGAGCTCGGTGAGGTGGCGCAGCCGTTCGCCGTGGTCGAGGGCGGCGAGCCGTTGCACGAGCGACGACGTGTCGGCGGGAGCCGGTGTGTGGGCCGTACGGCGCGTGGGGCGCCGTATGAGATGGCGGAGCAGCGGGGGCACGGGCTGTGCCCTGCCGTCGGCCCGAAGCGCGGCCGGGCTGATCTTGATCGGGACCAGGTGGGGGTGGGTGGTGGTCAGCGCCCTGTCGAGGAGGGCGAGACCCTCGTCGTCGGTGAGGGGTGCGACACCGCCGCGGTGGGTGCGCCGGCGGTCCTCGGTGTTCATGGTGGCGGTGAGGGCGCTGGTGGTTTCCCACAGGCCCCAGGCGAGGGAGGTGGCGGGGAGCCCGGCGGCGTGGCGTTGGTGGATGAGGGCGTCGATGTAGGTGTTGGCGGCGGCGTAGTTGGCCTGGCCGGGGGTGCCGAGGGTGCCGGTGGCGGAGGAGTAGACGACGAAGGCCGCCAGGTCGTGGTCTTGGGTGAGGTCGTGGAGGTGGGTGATGGCGTCGACTTTGGGGCGGAAGACGGTGTCGAGGCGGTCGGGGGTGAGTGCGGTGAGGATGCCGTCGTCCAGGGTTCCCGCGGTGTGGACCACGGCGGTGAGGGGGTGGTCGGCCTCGATGTCGGTGAGGAGGGTGGTGAGTTGGTCGCGGTCGGCGGTGTCGCAGGCGGTGATGTTCACGTGTGCGCCGAGGTCGGTGAGTTCGGTGGCGAGTGCGGCCGCTTCGGGGGCTTCGGGCCCCTGGCGGCTGACCAGGAGCAGATGGCGTGCGCCGTGGTGGGTGACGAGGTGGCGGGCGGTGAGAGCGCCGAGGGTTCCGGTGCCGCCGGTGATGAGGACGGTGCCCTCGGGGTCGAGGAGGAGTGGCTGGGCCGGAGTGGTGGTGGGTGGTGCGGTGGTGAGCTGGGGCGCCCAGAGGGTGTCGTCGCGGAGGGCCAGTTGGGGCTGGTCGGTGGTGAGCGCGGTAGGCAGCGCCTGGTCCGAGTGGCCGTCGGTGTCGATGAGGTGCACACGGCCGGGGTGCTCGGACTGGGCCGAGCGGACCAGACCCCAGATCGCCGCCGCGGCGGGATCGGTGACCTCGGCGGAGTCATGGACGGCCATCGCACCGCGCGTAAGTATCACCAGCCGGGTGTCCGACAGCTCGGGCAGCGTCACCCACTTCTGCAACAGGTCCAGCGCCCGGGTGGCCAACTCGCGCGCGCGGGTGGTGGGATCGGTGTCGCGCGACTCCCATGCGGTGGTGTCGGCGACGATCAGGGTGGGCCGGTCCTCGGCCTCGGCGATCTCCGTGACACCGGCGAAGGCCGGGGCTTCGGCGGGAGCGAGGGCGGGGGAGACGTCCCCGAGGGTGCCCCACGGGACCTCGTCCGTGGCGGTGGTGGCGCTGTGTTCGGTCCAGGTGACCGTCCACAGCGCGTCGTTCGGCGACGTGGAGGTCAGCGCTTCGAGCTGCCCTGCGTCGACCTCCCGCAGTATCAGCGAGCCGATCGACGCGACCAGCCCTCCGGCCGCGTCGACCAGGGCCACGGAGAGCCCGCTGTCCTCGCTGTAACGGGCGTGTACGCGCACCGCGGTGGCACCGGTGGCGTGCAGGCGTATGTCGTTCCACGCGAACGGCAGGAGCATGCGGCTGCCGGGCTCGCCGGGCAGGCAGTAGTTGCTCGCGTGCAGTGCGGCGTCCAGCAGCGCCGGGTGGATGCCGAACCGGCCGGCGGCCTCCGACTGCTCCTCCGGCAGCGCGGCCTCCGCGAACACCTCGCCGTCATGGGTCCACACCGCCTTCAGGCCCTGGAAGGTCGGCCCGTAGTCGTAGCCCCCCTCGGCCATCTGCTCGTACAGGCCCTCGACGGACACCGACTCGGCGCCGGCGGGCGGCCATTCGTCCACGGCGGGCGGCGGGGGAGCGGCGGTGTCCTGGGCCAGCGTGCCGGTGGCGTGCTCCGTCCACTGGGCACTGTCCTCGGCGCGCGAGTAGATGCGTACGTCCCGGCGCTCGGACTCGTCGGGGCCGCCCACGACCACCCGGATGTCCAGGGAACCACTGTCCGGCAAGGCCAGTGGCTGCTCGATGACCAGCTCTTCCAGGGTGGGCGTATCGGTCTCGTCTCCGGCGCGGATGGCGAGTTCGGCCATCGCGGCGCCGGGGAGCAGTACGGCGCCGGACACGGTGTGGTCGGCCAGCCAGGGGTGAGTGGCCAGGGAGAGACGCCCGGTGAGGACGGTGCCCCCGGTGTCGGGGAGGTGGACAGCGGCGGTGAGCAGCGGGTGCGCGGGGTCGTGGAGACCGGCCGATGCGATGTCGCCCGCACTGCTGGTTCGGGTGAGCCAGT
>NZ_JACVYG010000137.1:0-5403 GCF_014712245.1 Streptomyces sp. 5-10 | reverse complement strand
AAACACCAACACCGCACGACCATCACCACCCACAACCACACCCCGCACCACACCCGCCACATCCCTGCCCTCAGCCACCGCACCCAAGCCCTCAACCAAAGCCGCACGATCGGACCCCAACACCACCGCACGATGCTCGAAGGCACTACGCGTCGTCGCGAGAGAGAACCCGATATCGGTGACGGCCGCCTCCGCCCGAGCACCGAGGTGGGCGAGCAGCCCTTCGGCCTGGGCGCGCAACGCACCCTCGGACTTCCCCGAGACCAGCCAGGGCACGATGCCGGAAGGCAGTTGCCCCGTCTCCTCCGGCGCTTCGCCCTCCGGGTCGGCCGGAGGCTCCTGCTCGAGGATGATGTGTGCGTTGGTGCCGCTGATCCCGAAGGACGAGACACCCGCCCGACGGGGCTCGTCGCCCTCGGGCCACGGCGTGGCCTCGGTGAGCAGCCTCACCCCGCCCGCCGACCAGTCCACGTGGGGCGACGGCTCGTCGATGTGCAGGGTCTGCGGCAGCAGCCCGTGCCGCATCGCCTGCACCATCTTGATGACGCCCGCCACGCNCCGTACGTGGCCAGCAGCGCCTGGGCCTCGATGGGGTCGCCCAGCGTCGTACCCGTGCCGTGTGCCTCGACGGCGTCCACCTGCTTGGCGGAGAGTTTGGCGTCGGCGAGGGCCTGGCGGATCACTCGTTGCTGGGACGGTCCGTTGGGCGCGGTGAGGCCGTTGCTCGCACCGTCCTGGTTGATGGCGGAGCCGCGTACCACCGCCAGCACCGGGTGGCCGTTGCGCCGCGCGTCCGACAGCCGCTCCAGCAGCAGCATGCCCACACCCTCGCCCCAGCCCGTCCCATCGGCGGCCGCCGCGAACGGCTTGCACCGGCCGTCCGGCGCCAGCCCGCGCTGACGACTGAACTCCACGAAGGTTCCGGGGGTGGACATCACCGTGACGCCACCCGCGAGGGCGAGGGTGCACTCCTGGCGCCGAAGGGCCTGACCGGCCCAGTGCAGCGCCACCAGGGAAGAGGAGCACGCCGTGTCGACGGTGACCGCCGGGCCCTCGAGGCCCAGGGTGTAGGCCACCCGGCCGGAGGCGATGCTGCCCGCGGTGCCGTTGCCCAGATAGCCCTCCACACCCGCGGGCAGCGAGGTCAGACCGGTGCCGTAGTCGTGGTACATCACACCGGTGAAGACACCGGTCTTGCTGCCCCGCACCGACTCCGGGTCGATACCGGCCCGCTCGAACGCCTCCCAAGCCGTCTCCAGCAGCAACCGCTGCTGGGGGTCGGTCGCGAGCGCCTCGCGCGGGGACATCCCGAAGAACGCCGGGTCGAATTCACCGGCGCCGTGCAGGAATCCGCCCTCGCACGCATAACTCTTGCCCACCGCGCCCGGGTCGGGGTCGTACAGCCCCTCCACGTCCCAGCCACGGTCCTGGGGGAAGCCCGAGATGGCGTCCTCACCGGCGGCCACCGACCGCCACAACTCCTCGGGCGAGCGCAGCCCGCCCGGGTAGCGGCAGCTCATCGCCACGATCGCGATCGGCTCGTGGTCCGCGGACTCCGCTTCCTGGAGGCGCTGACGCGTCTGGTGGAGTTCGGCAATGACTCGCTTGAGGTAATCCCGGAGTTTGTCTTCGTTGCTCATCGCGCTTTCCCAATCACAAGGCTGTCGGCTGATCGCGGAGGGGAATTGCTCCAGGCCGCTTCAGAGAATTCCGAGATCCTCGTCCACCATCTTGAAGAGTTCGCCATCCGTCGCCGATTCGAGTTGGTCGACGAGAGCAGCGCTGCTGCTCGGGACTTCCTGTGCGTCGCCGTACTTTGCCAAGAGCTCCCGCAGGCGTGACACCACATCCGTGCGGCCGATCTCCTCCCAGGTCATCGCCGACAGACCGGCTTCGAGCTGATCGATGCCCACGGATACGGGCACCGAGGTGGCGGCGGATCCGGCGTCCCGCGTCAGCTCGTGGTGAAGGTGCTGGGCCAGGGCGGTGGGGGTCGGGTGGTCGAAGACCAGCGTCGCGGTCAGACGCAGTCCGGTCACCGTGCCGAGCCGGTTGCGCAATTCCACCGCCGTCAGCGAGTCGAAGCCGAAGTCCTTGAACGCACGGCCCGGTTCCACGGTTTCCGGACCGCCGTGGCCCAGCACCGCGGCGACATTGCGCCGTACCGTGTCCAGCACCAGGCGTTCGCCTTCCGCATACGAGGCTCCGGCCAGGCGCGCCCGCAACGCCTCCGCCGCCCCGGCCGCTCCGGTGGATTGCGTCGTCACCCGGCGGGCGGGCACTCGCACCAACTCCCGCAGCACATGCGGCACTTCGGCGAGGCCGTCGTGTGCGGCGGACCTCCAGACCGTCGTGTTCAGCCGTGCGGCGGCGATGACCGGGCCATCGCTCGCACAGGCGGCGTCGAACAGCGCAAGCCCCTCGGCCGACGACAGGGCGGAGATGCCGACCTGGTCCATGCGCCGCCTGTCCACCTCGGCCAGCCCCGCGGTCATCCCGCTGCGTTCCTCCCACAGTCCCCAGGCCAGCGACAGGCCGGGGAGGCCGTGCGCCCGGCGCCGTGCGGCCAGCGCGTCGAGGAGGGCGTTGGCGGCCGCGTAGTTGCCCTGCCCGGCGGCCCCGAACATGCCCGCCACCGAGGAGAAGACCACAAACGCCGACAGGTCGAGCCCGGCCGTCAGCTCATGCAGGACGAGTGCCGCCTCCGCCTTCGGCCGCAGCACGGTGTCCAGCCGCTCCGGAGTCAACGACGCGATCACACCGTCGTCCAGCACGGCAGCGGCGTGGACGACACCCTTGAGCGGATGCGCGGCGGGGATGTCCGACAGCACCGCGCCGAGGGCGTCCCGATCGGCCACATCACAGGCCGCCCAGGTCACCGACGCCCCCGCCGAGGCCAGCTCATCGGCCAGCTCGGCCGCGCCCTCGGCCGCCGATCCCCTGCGGCTGAGCAGCACCAGATGCCGCACACCATGGTCGGCCACCAGATGCCGGGCCAGCAGACCGCCCAGGGTGCCGCCGGCCCCGGTGATGAGGACCGTGCCCTCGGGGTCCCATGTCGCCGAAGCGCCCGGTCCCGACTCCCCCTCGGCCCGGACCAGCCTCGCCGCCAGTACGCGCCCTCCGCGCACGGCCAACTGCGGCTCGCCCGAGGCGAGGGCCGTGGCCAGCGGAACGGAGCCGAGCTCCGTGGGATCGTCCACGTCGAGGAGGAGCACTCGGCCAGGGTCTTCGGCCTGCGCGGACCGCACCAGGCCCCATACCGCCGCCCCTGCCAGGTCGTCCACACCCTCGGTCGAGGTGGTGGCCACGGCGCCGCGCGTGGTGACGACCAGACGGGAGTCGGCGAACCGCTCCTCGGCCAACCACTCCCGCACCCGCTCCAGCGCCTGATGCGTCGCGCCACGTAGCGCCCGGTGGCTGTCGCCACTGCTGCCGGTCGCGGAGGCCAGCAGCACCCACTCCGGCAAGGAGTCACCCTCGGCGCCGGACCGGGCAAGTGCGCCCAGGTCAGGGTGGGTTCGCACCTGCCAGCCCGCCGACCGCAGCGCCATGGCCAGCTCGCCGCCCTCCTCACCGATCACCGCACAGCGGGCGGTGGACGGTTCGTCGGCCGGAAGCGGCATGGCGTTCCACCGCAGCCGGAACAGCGACTCCTGGGAGGTGCCGCGCGCGGCGTCGATCTGCTCGGCGGAGACCGGACGCGTCACCAGCTCTGCCACCGAGGCCATCAACCGGCCCGTCTCATCGGCCACGGCGAGCGACAGACCGTCGGCCCCGGCCGCCGCCAGCCGTACGCGGACCGTCGTCGCGCCGGTGATGTGCACCGACACCCCGTTCCAGGCGAACGGCAAGCGGACCTGCTCCGCGTCCGAGGCCACCAGGCCACCGGGCCCCGCCATATGAAGGGCGGCATCGAGCAACGCGGGGTGCACACGGAAGCGCGCGGCGTCCGGCCACTGCTCCTCGGCCAGTGCCACCTCGGCGAACACCTCGGTGAACACTTCGCCTTCACGCCGCCAGGCGGCCCGCACGCCCTGGAACGCCGGCCCGTACGCGAGCCCGCCCCGCGCGAAGCGCTCGTACATGCCACTGATGTCGATCGCCTCGGCATCCGTGGGTGGCCACACGCTCAGCTCGGCCGAGATCGCCGCCTCCGGCCGCTCGGCCTGGGTCAGAACGCCGGTGGCGTGGCGTGTCCAGGGGTGGTCCTCATCGCCGGATTCCTGCCGGGAGTAGACGGTGACGGGTCGGCGGCCGTCGTCATCGGCTCCGGCCACCATCACCTGGAGCTGGATCGCACCGCGCTCGGGAAGGACCAGGGGCGCTTCCAGCACCAGGTCGTCCACCTGGTCACAGCCGAAACGGCCACCGGCATGCAGCGCCAGATCCACGAAGGCCGTCCCCGGCACCACCACCGAGCCCAGCACGGCGTGGTCGGCCAGCCAGGCGTGCGTACGCGCGGACAGCCGACCGGTGAACAGGCAGCCGTCTGAGTCGGGCAGCCTCACGGCGGCACCGAGCAGGGGGTGTTCCTCGGACCGCAGCCCCGCCGAGGCCACGTTGCCCGCCGCCCCACCGGCCTCGAGCCAGTACCGCTTCCGCTGGAAGGCGTAAGTCGGCAGCTCCACGTGGCGTACGGGACTCGGCGCGAGCAGCGCCGTCCAGTCCACCGGGACGCCACGGACGAAGATGCGAGCCAATGCCTCCTGGAGCGTAGCCATCTCGTCACGGCCGCTGCGCAGGGCGGAGACGAACGCGGCGTCCGGCACGCAGTCCTGGCCCATGCCGGAGAGCACCCCGTCCGGGCCCAGCTCCAGGGAGGTCGTCACACCCGCCTCCGCGAGAGCCGCCATGCCGTCGGCGAAGCGCACGGTCTCTCGGACGTGTCGCACCCAGTACTCGGCGGAGCACAGCGCCTCGGCGTCCGCCACCCGGCCCGTCACGTTCGACACGACGGGGATACGCGGAGGCGCGTACGACAACCCCTCGGCCACCTGCCGGAACTCCGCAAGCATCGGCTCCATCAGCGGCGAGTGGAAGGCATGGGAGACCCGCAGCCGCTTGGTCTTGACGCCCTGAGCGTCAAGCTGCCCGGCGACCTCCGCCACCGCCTCGTCCGCACCGGAAATCACGGTCGAGTACGGGCCGTTGACCGCCGCCACACTCACCTCGCCCCCGCGACCGGCCAGCAACGGCAGCACATCCGCCTCGGCGGCCCGCACCGACACCATCACCCCACCCGACGGCAACCCCTGCATCAGCCGACCGCGAGCCGCCACCAACGCACACGCGTCCGCAAGCGACAGCACCCCCGCCACATGCGCCGCCACCAGCTCACCGATCGAGTGCCCGGCCACGAAATCGGACCGCACACCCCACGACTCCACCAACCGGAACAGC
>NZ_JACVYG010000136.1:0-5450 GCF_014712245.1 Streptomyces sp. 5-10 | reverse complement strand
CCGTGCGCCTCCACCGCGTCCACCTCGGACGGCGACAACCCCGCATTGGCCAGGGCCTGCCGGATCACCCGCTGCTGGGAGGGCCCGTTCGGCGCCGTCAGACCATTGGACGCACCGTCCTGGTTGACCGCCGAGCCCCGGATCACCGCCAGCACGCGATGCCCGTTGCGCCGGGCGTCGGACAGCCGCTCCAGCAGCACCAGGCCGACGCCCTCGGAGAAGCCCGTGCCGTCGGCCGCCGCGGCGAACGCCTTGCACCGCCCGTCCGGGGAGAGCGCGCGCTGACGCGAGAACTCGGTGAATCCACCGGGCGTGGCCATCACCGTCACCCCGCCCGCGAGGGCCAGCGAGCACTCGTCCTGCCGCAGCGCCTGCACGGCCAGATGCGTGGCCACCAGTGACGACGAACACGCCGTGTCCACGGTGACCGCGGGCCCCTCCAGGCCGAACGAGTACGACACCCGGCCCGAGACCACGCTGCCGAGGTTCCCGGTGGCCACATAGCCCGCTGAATCGCTCGTCGTCTGGCCGATGAGCGACAGGTAGTGGTACGAGTCGACCCCGGCGAACACCCCGGTGGCACTGCCGCTCAGCGCCTCCCGGGTGAGCCCCGCGCGCTCGAACGCCTCCCACGCCGTCTCCAGCAGCAGCCGCTGCTGCGGATCCATCGCCGCGGCCTCACGCGGGCTGATCCCGAAGAACTCGGCGTCGAAGTCGGCCACATCGCGCAGGAAACCGCCCTCGCGGGCGCTGCTGGTGCCGGCGTGCTCCGGGTCCGGGTCGTAGAGGTTCTCCAGGTCCCAGCCACGGTCCTCGGGAAACGAGGAGATGACGTCCACGCCCTGGTCCACTACCCGCCACAGGTCCTCGGGCGTTGCCACATCGCCGGGGAAGTGGCAGGCCATCCCGATGATGGCGATGGGCTCCCGGGCGCGGTCCTCGACCTCGCGCAACTGCCGCCTGGCCAGACGCAGATCGGCGGTCGCCCGCTTGAGATAGCTGCGAAGCTTCTCGTCATCCGTCATATCGCATCAACCCGATCGTCACGGCTGTCCTGATTCATCGGAGACTGTCGTCGGAGGGGACAGTCAGCTCGTTGTCGAGCGCCCGGAACAACTCCTCGTCGCTGGCCGACGCCAGATCCTCCTCGGCGTCGTCGTCGCCGTCCGCGTCCTGCCACGGGACGTCCACCTTGCGCAGCAGCTCCCGCAGCCGCGCCGCGATCCGGGCCCGTTGCTCCCGGTCGGCGATCCCCCCGGTCAAGGCGGCGTCGAGGGAGTCGAGACCGGTGAGGAGCGAGTCCGCCGACGCTGCCACGGGCGGGGCCAGGAGCTCCTCCAGCAGCCGTACCACCGCGGTGGGCGTGGGGTGGTCGAAGACCAGCGTGGCGGGCAGCCGCAGACCGGTGGCGGTGCCCAGCCGGTTCCGCAGCTCCACGGCGGTCAGCGAGTCGAAGCCCAGCTCCCGGAAGTTCTGGGCGGGGTGGATGGCGTCCGCCGTGTCATGGCCCAGTACCGTCGCCGTGGCATTGCGCACCAGCTTCAGGAGCGCCTGCTGCCGGTCCTCCCCGGACATGGCGGCGAACGCCTCCGCCGGTGCCGCCCGGCCCGAGGCGACGGCTCCGGTGGCCGCCTGCGGGGCGGCGCCGCGCACCAGGCTCCTGAAGAGGGGCGGCAGATCGTCGGCGTGGGCCTCACGTCGCATGGTGGCCAGGTCGAGCCGGATGGGCGCCAGGGTGGGCAGGCCGCTGTCGAGGGCGATGTCGAGCAGTGCGAGACCCTGCTCGGTCTCCAGCCCCACCATTCCGGCCCGCGCCAGCCGTGCCCGGTCGGTGTCCGTCATCCCCCCGGTCATCCCGGTGGCCTGGGCCCAGTACCCCCAGGCCAGGGAGGTGGCGGGCAGGCCCTGGGCATGACGGTGCGCGGCGAGCNTGGCGGGCAGGCCCTGGGCATGACGGTGCGCGGCGAGCGCGTCCAGGAAGGCGTTGGCCGCCGCGTAGTTGCCCTGGCCCGCGGCGCCCAGCAGCCCGGCGGCCGCGGAGAACAACACGAACGCCGACAGCCCGGCGTCGCGGGTGAGTTCATGGAGATTCCACGCCGCGTCGGCCTTCGCCCGCAGCACCTCATCGAGCTGATCGGGCGTGAGCGCCTCGACCGTGGCATCGCGCAGCAGCCCGGCGGCGTGGACGACGGCGGTGAGCGGATGGCGGTCGGGTACGGTCTCCAGCAGCTTGGCCAGGGCGGCCCGGTCGGCCGCGTCACACGGCGCGACGGAGACGTGTGCGCCGAGCTCGGTCAGTTCGGCCGCCAGCTCCGTGGCCCCCGGGGCGTCGGGGCCCCGGCGGCTGATGAGCAGCAGCCGCCGTACGCCGTGGTGAGCCACCAGGTGGCGGGCGGTGGCGGCGCCGAGGGTGCCCGTGCCACCGGTGATGAGGACCGTGCCCTCCGGGTCCAGGGCGGTGGGAAGCGTCAGCACGATCTTGCCGATGTGGCGGGCCTGGCTGAAGTAGCGGAACGCCTCGGGGGCCCGGCGGATGTCCCACAGCGTGGTCGGCAGCGGTCGCAGCGTCCCGTTCTCGAACAGCGTCGACAACTCGGCCAGCATCTGCTGGATACGGTCCGGACCCGCCCCGCCGACCAGGTCGAACGCGCGATAGACGACCCCCGGATACCGGGCGCCGACCTCCTCGGGGTCGCGGACATCGGTGCGGCCCATGTCGATGAAGCGACCACCGGGCGCCAGCAGCCGCAAGGACGCGTCCATGAAGTCACCGGCCAGGGAGTTGAGCACCACATCGACGGATCCGGCGGCGGCGCGGAACCGCTCCTCGAAGTCGAGGGTGCGCGAGGAGGCGAGGTGGCGGTCGTCGAAACCGCGCTCCCGCAGGGCGTGCCACTTCGCGGGTCCCGCCGTGGCGTACACCTCGGCCCGCCAGTGGCGCGCCAGCTGCACGGCCGCCAGGCCCACCCCGCCGGTTGCCGCGTGCAGCAGCAGCTTCTCCCCGGCTCGCAGCCCCGCGAGATCGGCGAGACCGTAGTAGGCCGTGAGGAAGGCGGACGGTGTGGTGGCCGCCTGCGCGTAGGACCACCCCGCGGGGACCCTGGTGATCATCCTGACGTCGGTGACGACCAGTGGCCCGGTGCCGTTGAACAGGCCCATCACCCGGTCGCCCACCGCGAACTCCGTTGTGTCGGGCCCCACTTCGACGACGACGCCCGCACCGTCGCCACCCAGTGGCCTGGGGTCCTCCACCATGCCCAGCGCCACGACGACGTCATGGAAGTTCACCCCGCCCGCCCGAAGCGCCACCCGGACCTCGCCCCGGCCGAGCGGGCGGGTGTTGTCCGGGCAGTCGACCAGCGCCAGCTGGTCCAGGCTGCCGTGGCCGGTCAGCCCCAGGCGCCACGCGGCCGACCCGTCCGGCGGGGCGAGCCGCTTGGCCGCGTCGTCGTGGACCAGCCGCGGTACGTACGCCACCCCGTCGCGCAGCGCCAGCTGGGGCTCGCCCGAGGCCACGGCGCCGGCCAGGGCCCGCAGCGAGGCGTCCCGTCCGGCGGGGTCCCGTCCGGCGGGGTCGCGTCCGGCGGGGTCGAGTCCGTCGAGGTCGCGTCCGCCGAGGTCGAGCAGCAGGACCCGGCCGGGGTTCTCCGACTGGGCGCTGCGCACCAGACCCCACAGGGCGGAGGCGGGTAGATCGTGGACATCGTCATGGCTCTGCGGGGCGACCGCCCCACGGGTGACCACCGCCAACCGGGCGTCGGTGAATTCAGGAGCGGCGAGGAACTCCCGCAGCAACCCTAGGGCCTCCCTGCCCAGGTCATGGGTGCGCTCCACCGGATCGTCCCGGCCGTCGGCGGGGGAGCCGAAGAAGGCGAACACCACATCGGGCGCCGGGGCTCCATCCGCCACGGCCGCCCGCACGGCGGCGAGATCCGGGAGGTGGGGGGCGTCGGGCAGCGCGTCGGCCAGGGGGCCGTTGTCCGGGCCGATCACGGCCGAACGGCACGCGGACGTGCCCTCGGCCGGTGTCATCCGCGTCCAGGCGAGCTGGAACAGCGAGTTCCTGCCCGCCGCACGGGCACGGCCCAACTGCCCGTCCGGTACCGGGCGCAGGATCAGATCGTCCACGACGGCCACCACTGCGCCGGTCGGATCGGCCGCGACCAGGGTGAGCCGGTCCGATGCCGTCGGGGTGATGCGGATCCGCAGGGTGTCCGCGCCGGTGGCGCGCAGCCGCAGACCACTCCAGGCGAACGGGAGCAGGATCCGGTGCGCGTCCTCGGAGCCGGGGGCGACGTCCAGGGCACGGGCGTGCAGCGCGGCGTCGAACAGGGCGGGATGGATGCCGTACGCGGCCGCGCCCTCGCGCTCCCCTTCGGGCAGGGACACCTCGGCGTAGACCTCGCCGTCCAGCCGCCAGGCGGCGGTGAGGCCCTGGAAGGACGGCCCGTAGTGGTAGCCGTGGTCGGCGAGCTGCCGGTAGAAGTCGGCGACGGGGAGCGGTGTCGCCCCGGGGGGCGGCCACGCGCCGTCCGGGGCAGGGGGGGTGGGCGCGGACGAGGTGGCGAGTGCCCCGGTGGCGTGCCGGGTCCAGGCCGCATCGCCGGTGTCGCCCGCCGGCCGTGAATGCACCGTGATCGGGCGCTCGCCCGTGTGATCGGGAGCGGCCACGGCGATCTGCACATCGACCGCCTCGCCCTGCGGAATCACCAGCGGCGCGTGCAGGGTCAGCTCCGCCACATGGTCACAGCCGGTCCGCGTGGCCGCGTGCAGGGCGAGCTCGGCGAAGGCGGTGCCCGGCAGCAGTACGGTGTCCAGCACCCGGTGGTCGTTCAGCCATGGATGGGTCCGCGGCGACAACCGACCGGTCAGCAGATGGGCGCCGCCCTCCGCGAGTTCCACGGCGGCGCCGAGCAGCGGATGCTCAGCGGACCCCAGCCCGAGGTCGCCCGGGTCGCCGCTGTGGCCACCCCGCCCGTCCAGCCAGTACCGCCGCCGCTGGAAGGCGTAGGTGGGCAGGTCGATGACGCGGGGTGCGGGGTCGGTGCGGAACCAGCGGGTCCAGTCGACGGTGACCCCGGCGGTGAACGCCTGCGCCACCGACCTCATCAACTGGGCGTGGTCGCCGTGGTCCCGGCGCAGGGTCGGCACCGCGGCCGCGGGCACTCCGGCTTCCTCGAAGATCTCCTGCATGCCGATGGTGAGGACGGGGTGGGTGCTGGCTTCGATGAACACGCGGTGGCCGTCGTCCAGGAGTGCTCGTACGGCGTCGGCGAAGCGCACTCGTTCGCGGAGGTTCTTGATCCAGTACGTGGTGTCGAGTCCGCTGGTGTCCATGCGGGCGCCGGTGACGGTCGAGTAGAACGCCACCTCCGCCTGGACGGGTTCGATCCCCGACAGCACCTCCCTCAGTTCATCCGCGATTTCGTCGATTTGGGGGCTGTGGGAGG
>NZ_JACVYG010000135.1:0-5496 GCF_014712245.1 Streptomyces sp. 5-10 | reverse complement strand
GCGTCGGGTGCGCCGGTGATGACGTCGATCAGCGACCAGTCGGTGTGGGGGGCGAGGGCCTCGGCACACTCGTTCAGCCGGGCGGCGAAGACCGGTGAGGTCTGGAGCAGTTGGGCTCCCATGCCTGCCCACTGGGCCCCCTGGCCGGGGAAGACGAAGACCGTCTTGCCGCGGGTGGTGGCGTGGCCGGTGGTGAGGCGGGGGTGGGGTTGTTCGGTGGCGAGGGCGGTGAGAGCGGCCGTGACCTCACTGCCCTCGGTGTCGGTGATGATGACGGCGCGGTGGTCATGGAGGGTGCGGGTGGTGGCCAGGGACCAGCCGATGTCCACCGGCCGCCCGGTCACCCCGGATTCCAGGTGGTCCAGCAGGCGCTGGGCCTGAGCCCGAAGGGCTGTGGGGGTCTTGGCGGACAGGACCCAGGGCACGGTCCCGCCGGTCGCCACGAGTCCGGGGGCGTCCGTACCGTCGTCCGGCTTCGGCGCGGCTTCGGATTCCGGTTCGNCCGTCGTCCGGCTTCGGCGCGGCTTCGGATTCCGGTTCGGGTGCCTGCTCCAGGATGAGGTGGGCGTTGGTGCCGCTGATACCGAAGGAGGAGATCCCGGCGCGGCGGGGGTGTCCGGTCTCCGGCCAGGGCCGGGCCTCGGTCAGCAGGGACACCGCGCCCGATGTCCAATCCACCTCGGGCGTCGGCTCGTTGGCGTGCAGGGAGCGTGGCAGCGTGCCGTGCCGCATCGCCAGCACCATCTTGATGACGCTGGACACGCCCGCCGCGGCCAGCGTGTGTCCGGTGTTGGACTTCAGCGAACCGAGCCACACCGGCTCGTCCCCCGGGCGGTCCTGCCCGTAGGTGGCCAGGAGTGCCTGGGCCTCGATCGGGTCGCCGAGGGCGGTGCCGGTGCCGTGGGCTTCGACCGCGTCGATGTCGGCGGGCGACAGCCCCGCGTTCGCCAGTGCCTGCCGGATCACCCGCTGCTGCGAGGGCCCGTTCGGCGCGGTGAGGCCGTTGCTCGCCCCGTCCTGGTTCACCGCCGTACCACGGATGACGGCCAGCACCTCGTGGCCGTTGCGACGGGCGTCGGACAGCCGCTCCAGCAGCAGTACGCCGACGCCCTCACTGAAGGCCGTGCCGTCCGCACCCGCGCCGAACGCCTTGCACAGCCCGTCCGGCGCCAGACCGCGCTGGCGCGAGAACTCCACGAACGCCGAGGGCCGCCCCATCACCGTGGCACCCCCGGTCAGCGCCATCGAGCACTCGCCCTGCCGCAGCGCCTGTACGGCCCAGTGCATGGCCACCAGCGAGGAGGAGCACGCCGTGTCCACCGTGACCGCCGGGCCCTCCAGGCCCAGCACATACGCCACCCGGCCGGAGGCGACACTCGTCGCCGAGCCGGTGAGCAGGTAGCCCTCCAGGTCCTCGGGGGCGGGCCCGCTGCGCACGCCGTAGTCCTGGTTGATGACACCGGCGAACACGCCGATGTCCCGGCCTCCTACCGCCGTCGGGTCCATGCCCGCCCGCTCGAACGCCTCCCAGCAGGCTTCCAGGAACAGCCGTTGCTGCGGATCCATCGCCAGCGCCTCACGTGGTGAGATGCCGAAGAAGTCCGCGTCGAAACCGGCCGCGTCCTCGAGGAACCCGCCGCGCAGCACATAGGACGTTCCACTGCGGTCCGGGTCGGCGTCGAACAGCGCCTCCAGGTCCCAGCCCCGGTCGCGGGGGAAGTCGGTGATGCCGTCGCGCTCTCCGAGCAGCAGGTCCCACAGCCCGTCCGGGTCGGTCACCCCGCCCGGCAGCCGGCAACTCATCGCCACCACGGCGATCGGCTCGTCCGCGGCGGTGCGCACGGTCACCGGGGCCGCCGCGGCGGGCGCCGGACCGCCGCCCAGCTCGGTGTGGAGCAGCTCGGCGAGGAGGGCAGGGGTCGGGCGGTCGAAGAGCAACGTGGCGGGCAGACGCAGTCCCGTCGCCGAGTTGAGCCGGTTGCGCAGCTCGACCGCCGTCAGCGAGTCGAAGCCCATCTCCTTGAACGCCACCGTCGGCTCGATCGCCTCGGGACCGGTGTGGCCGAGGACCACCGCGGCCTCCGCCCGTACCAGATTGAGCAGGAACTCCTGCTGCCCGGCGGGGGACAGCCCGGCCAGCTGCCCCGACAGACCACCGGCCGCCGGGGTCGCGGCCACGGTACGCGCCGTGCGCCGCACCGGCCGTGCCAGCCCGCGCAGCAGCGGGGACACCTCGGCGTCCGGCGTGCGGAGGGCGGCGAGGTCGAGCTTCGCGGCCACGAGCGCGGGCAGTCCGGACCGCAGCCCGGTGTCGAACACCCGCAGCGCCTCGGCGTTGTCCATGCCCAGCACCCCCGCGCGCCGGGTGCGGCGTACGTCGGTGGCGTCCATCGTCGCCGTGAGCGTGCTGGTGTCGCTCCACAGCCCCCATGCCAGCGAGGTGGCGGGCTGGTGGTGGGCGTGCCGCCACTGGGCGAAGGCGTCGAGGAAGGCGTTGGCGGCGGCGTAGTTGGCCTGGCCCGCGTTGCCGAGCGTCCCGGCGGCGGAGGAGTAGATGACGAACGCCGCCAGGTCGTGGTCTCGGGTGAGGTCGTGGAGGTGGGTGATGGCGTCGACTTTGGGGCGGAAGACGGTGTCGAGGCGGTCGGGGGTGAGTGCGGTGAGGATGCCGTCGTCCAGGGTTCCCGCGGTGTGGACCACGGCGGTGAGGGGGTGGTCGGCCTCGATGCCGGCGAGGACGGCGGCGAGTTGGTCGCGATCGGCGGTGTCGCAGGCGGCGATGCGGACGTGTGCGCCGAGGTCGGTGAGTGCGGTGGCGAGGTCCGTGGCGCCGGGGGCGTCGGGGCCCTGGCGGCTGAGCAGGAGCAGATGGCGTGCGCCGTGCTGGGCGATGAGGTGGCGGGCGATGGTGGCGCCGAGGGTTCCGGTGCCGCCGGTGACCAGGACGGTGCCGTCGGGGTCCGGGGCGCGCGGGATGGTGAGCACGATCTTGCCGGTGTGACGGCCCTGGCTCATCCACCGGAACGCCTCGGGGGCACGGGTGATGTCCCAGTGCCGTACGGGCAGCGGCTGGATCGCACCCTGCCGGAACAGTTCCACCAGCTCCGCGAGCAACTCCCGGATGCGGTCGGGCCCCGCGTCGCCTCCCAGGTCGAACGCCTGGTAGGCCACCCCGGGATGTGCTTCGGCGATGGTGACGGGGTCGCGGATGTCGTTCTTGCCCATCTCCACGAACCGGCCACCGGTGCCGAGCAGCCCCAGCGAGGCGTCCACAAACTCGCCCGTGAGCGAGTTCAGCACCACGTCCAGCGCCGGAAACGCCGAGGCGAAGCCGAGGTCGCGGCTGGACGCAAGACGCTCCTCCGGCACTCCCAGCGCGGTCAGCACATGGTGCTTCGAGGGATGGGCGGTGGCGTACACGGTGGCGCCGAAGTGCCGCGCCAGCTGGACGGCGGCCATGCCCACCCCGCCCGCGGCGGCATGCACCAACACCGTCTCACCCTGATGGATGTCGCCCAGGTCCCGCAGCCCGTACAGCGCCGTCAGATAGGCCACCGGCACTCCGGCGGCCGTGGCGTACGACCAGCCCTCGGGGATCGGCGCCACGGTTCGCGCGTCCGCGGTGGCCAACGGGCCGAACGAGCGGGGGAACAGGCCCATCACCCGGTCCCCCACGGCCAGGCCCTCGACACCCGGGCCGACCTCCGTCACCACACCGGCACCCTCGCCGCCCAGGCCCTCCTGACCCGCCACGCCGCCGAGGGCGACGAGCACGTCCCGGAAGTTCTGGCCGGCGGCGCGGACCTCGATCCGGACCTGACCGGTGGCCAGGGGCGCGGTGGCCTCCGTGTCCGGCCGCAGCACCAGGTTCTCCAGGCTGCCCTTCTCCGAGACGTCGAGGTACCAGTGCTCGTGCTCGGGCAGGGCGAGACCCCGCGGCGACCGCACCAGACGCGGCACCCACAGCGACCCACGGCGCAGCGCCAACTGCGGTTCGCCGGACGCCACGGCTGCGGGCAGGGCCTCCCGCGATGCGTCGTCGGCGTCCACCAGGGTGATTCGGCCGGGGTGTTCGGACTGGGCGGAGCGGACCAGGCCCCAGATGGCGGCGGCGGCCGGGTCGGTGACCTCGCCGGGGTTGTGCACGGACACCGCGCCATGGGTGCGCAACACCAGGCGGATGTCGGTGAGTTCGGGTTCGTCGACCCACCGCTGCACCAGATGCAGTGCGCGGGTGGCCAGGCCCCGGGTCCGCGCGGGCAGGCCGGTGTCCTCGGCGGTCCAGGCGGTGGTGTCGATGAGCACGGCCTCGGGCCGGTCCTCGCCCGCGACCAGCGCGTCCACGTCGGCGTCGTCGAGGGTGGCCCACGAGACCTCGGTGTCGGCGGTCGCCGGGTGCTCGGTCCAATCCAGCGTGAACAGCGAGTCGGCGGACCGATCGGCGCCGCTGGAGGCGGCGGCGAGCTGTTCGGGACTGATCGCCCGGAGCACCAGGGAGTCCACCGAGGCGACGGGGGCGCCGGTGGTGTCGAACAGGCTGATGGTGAACGAGTCGGTGCCGGTGGCGCGGGAGCGCACACGGACGGCGGTGGCTCCCGCCGCCAGCAGCCGTACGTCGTTCCATACGAAGGGGAGCGGGGTCTGGCCCGGGGACGGGGGCACACAGAAGTTGCTCGCGTGCAGCGCGGCGTCCAGCAGCGCCGGGTGGATGCCGAACCGGCCGGCCACCTCCGACTGCTCCTCCGGCAGCGCGGCCTCCGCGAACACCTCGCCGTCGCGCTTCCACACCGCCTTCAGGCCGCGGAACGCGGGCCCGTACTCGTATCCGGCCCGGGCGAGGTCGTCGTAGAAGTCGTCCAGAGCGACCGGCTCGACACCGGGCGGCGGCCACTCGGCCGTGCTCTCCTCCGTGCCGACCCCCATGCCGTCCTCGGCCGAGCCGCCCGGCTGCGGGGCGAGTGTGCCCGAGGCGTGCTCCAGCCATTCCTGGGCCGCGTCGGCGCGGGAGTAGATCCGCACGCCACGGCGCCCGCCCTCCTCGCCGCCGACCAGCACCTGGACCTGCAGCGCACCGTCTTCGGGCAGTGTCATCGGCTGGCCGATGACCAGCTCTTCCAGGGTGGGCGTGTCGGTCTCGTCTCCGGCGCGGATGGCGAGTTCGGCCATCGCGGCGCCGGGCAGCAGCACCGTTCCGGACACCGCGTGATCGGCCAGCCACGGGTGGGTGGCCAGTGACAGCTGCCCGGTGAGCATCACACCGCCGGTGTCGGGCACGCTCACCACGGCCCCGGCCAACGGATGGCCGGTGTCCTGAAGTCCCACGGCACTCACATCGCCCGCACTGCTGGTTCGGGTGAGCCAGTAGTGCTGGTGTTGGAAGGGGTAGGTGGGGAGGGGTGTGGGGTGGGGGTTGGTGGTGGTGTAGAGGGCTGGCCAGTTGGGGGTGTGGCCGTGGGTGGTGAGGTGGGCGAGGTGGGTGAGGAAGCGGGTGGGGGT
>NZ_JACVYG010000134.1:0-5532 GCF_014712245.1 Streptomyces sp. 5-10 | reverse complement strand
GAGGTGCGGCTGCTGACCGAGGCCACCGCGTGGCCGGAGACGGGTCAGCCGCGCCGGGCCGGTGTCTCCGCGTTCGGCGTCAGCGGCACCAATGTGCACACCATCATCGAGCAGGCCCCGTCGGAGGCCGACGAGGAGCGGCCGGCCGAGGTGACGGCTCCCGACGACCGTGGCGCGGCCCCCTGGACGCTCTCCGCCCGGAGCGCGGACGGACTGCGTGCCCAGGCGCGGCGGCTGCGGGCCCATCTGACCGCACGGCCGGAGCTGAGCCTGAAGGACGTGGGCTACTCCCTGGTGGCCACCCGTTCGGTGTTCGAGCACCGTGCCGTGCTGACGGGCGCGGACCGTGCGGAGCTGCTGCGCGGGCTCGAGGCCGTCGCCACCGGCGAGGAGGCCCCCGGGGTGGTGCGCTCGGTCGCCACTCCGACCGGGATCACCGCGTTCCTGTTCTCCGGCCAGGGCGCCCAGCGCCTCGGGATGGGGCGGGAGTTGTACGACGCCTTCCCGGTGTTCGCCCAGGCGCTGGACGAGGTGTGCGCACACCTGGACGTCACTCTGGACCGTCCGCTGAAGGACGTGATGTTCGCGGCGGAGGGCAGCGCGGACGCCGAGCTGCTGGACCAGACGGCGTTCACCCAGCCCGCGCTCTTCGCGGTCGAGGTGGCGCTGTTCCGGCTGCTGTCCGCGTGGGGTGTGGCACCGGATGTGGTGATCGGCCACTCCATCGGGGAGATCGCCGCCGCGCATGTGGCGGGGGTGTTCTCGCTGGAGGACGCCTGCACCCTGGTGGCGGCCCGTGGCCGTCTGATGCAGGCGCTGCCCGAGGGCGGCGCGATGGTGGCCATCGAGGCGTCGGAGGAGGAGATCGCGCCGTCGCTCACCGGTCGTGAGGCCGAGGTGAGCATCGCCGCCGTCAACAGCCCGACTTCCGTGGTCATCGCCGGTGACGAGGGCACGGCCGTGGAGATCGCCGAACAGTGGGCGGAGCAGGGCCGCAAGACCCGCCGCCTGCGGGTCAGCCACGCCTTCCACTCGCCGCGCATGGACGCGATGCTGGGCGACTTCCGTGACGTGGTCGAGGGGCTGTCGTTCGCTCCGCCCTCGATCGCGCTGGTGTCCAATGTGACGGGCAAGTCGGCGGGCGCGGACGAGGTGTGCTCGCCGGAGTACTGGGTGCGCCACGTGCGCGAGGCGGTGCGCTTCGCGGACGGCATGCGCTCCCTGGAGAACGCGGGCGTGACCAGGTTCTTCGAGGTGGGCCCCGACGGTGTGCTCTCGGCGATGGCACGCGAGTGCCTGACGGCGGAGGAGGCCTCGGCCCCCGTCGTGGTGCCCGCGCTGCGCAAGGACCGCCCGGAGGCCCAGGCGCTGACGGCGGCCCTGGCCGAACTCCACGTCCACGGGGTCACCGTCGGCTGGGAGGCACTGTTCGCGGGCCGGGACGTCCGGCGGGTCGAGCTGCCGACGTACGCGTTCCAGCGGCAGCGCTACTGGCTGGACGCCCCCGAGAGCGACACCTCCGCCGCCCCCGCCTCCGCGGACGAAGGTGACGCCCGCTTCTGGGACGCGGTCGAGCGTGCGGACCTGGAGGCGCTGACCACCGCGCTGCAGGTGGACGGGAACGCCTCACTCACCGAGGTGCTCCCCGCCCTGTCGTCCTACCGCAAGGGCCACCGTGAGCGGTCCACGGTGGACGGCTGGCGCTACCAGATCGCCTGGACCCCGGTGTCCGAGCTCTCGGAGCGGGCGCTGACCGGGACCTGGATGGTCATGGTTCCGCGGTCGCACGCCGACGACGAACTGGTCACCACCGCGGTGGCCATGCTGGAGCGGCAGGGCGCCGACGTGGCGCGGATCGTCCTCGACGGCGCCGCTGACATCGACCGCGCGGCGGTCGCCGAGCGGCTGCGCACGGCGGCCGAGGGCGCCCCGGACGGGGCCGTCGGCGGGGTGCTCTCCCTGCTGGCCCTGGACGAGGATCCCTGCGCGGGGCACACGGTGGTGCCGCGAGGGCTCGCGCTCAACCTCGTCGCGCTCCAGGCGCTCGTGGACGCCGGTGTCGAGGCCCCGCTGTGGGTGGCGACGCGCGGTGCCGTGTCGGTGACCGGATCCGACACCCTGCGCAGCGCCGCCCAGGCGCAGATGTGGGGCCTCGGCCGGGTCGCCGGTCTGGAACACCCCAGGCTCTGGGGCGGTCTGGTCGACCTCCCGGAGACGTTCGACGAGCGGGCCGCGGCCCGGCTCTCCGGTGTGCTGGGCGGCGGCGCGGGCGAGTTCGAGGACCAGGTGGCGGTGCGTACGTCCGGCGTGTTCACCCGGCGCCTGGTGCGGGCCACCGCGCCGCGGACCACGGCCCGGCCGTGGACCGCACGGGGCTCGGTGCTGGTCACCGGTGGCACCGGGGGAGTGGGCGGCCAGGTGGCCCGGTGGCTGGCGAGCGCCGGTGCCGAGCACCTGGTGCTGACCAGCCGCCGTGGCCCGGAGGCCGACGGTGCCGCCGAACTGCGCGACGAGCTCACCGCGTTGGGCGCCGAGGTGACCATCGCGGCATGTGACGCCGCCGACCGCGAGGCCCTGGCCGCCGTACTGGCCGCCATCCCGGAGCGGTACCCGCTGAGCGCCGTCGTGCACGCGGCGGGCGTCCTGGACGACGGTGTCCTGGACGCGATGTCGGTGGAGCGGGTCGCGGGCGTGCTCCGTCCCAAGGTGGACGGGGCCCGCAACCTGCACGAGCTCACCGAGGGCCTCGACCTCTCGGCCTTCGTGCTGTTCTCCTCGCTCGCCGGAGCCATCGGCGGCGCCGGGCAGGGCAGTTACGCGGCGGCCAACGCCTACCTCGACGCCCTGGCGCAGCAGCGCCGGGCCCAGGGCCTGGCGGCCACCTCGGTGGCCTGGGGCCCGTGGGCCGAGGGCGGCATGGCGGTCGACGGGGCGCTGGAGGACCGGCTGCGGCGCGGCGGCATGGCCGCGATGACCCCGGAGCTGGCGGTCAAGGCCCTCCAGCAGGCCCTTGACCTGCAGGAGACCCACCTGGCCATCGCCGACCTCGACTGGGAGCGATTCGTACCCGCCTACACCGCCGTACGGGCCAGCCGGCTGCTGGACGAGGTGCCCGAGGCGCGGCGGATCCTGGAGGCCGCGCTCGGCGGCGGGACCGCCACGCAGTTCGAGACCGGTGGTTCGGAGCTGCGCGAGCGGCTCGCCGGAATGTCCGAGGCGGAGCAGGAACGAGCGCTGCTCGAACTGGTCACCACGCAGGTGGCGATGGTGCTGGGCTTCCCGTCGGTGGAGTCGGTCGAGTCCCAGCGGGCCTTCCGCGAACTCGGCTTCGACTCGCTGACCGCCGTCGAACTGCGCAACCGGCTGGACGCGGCGACGGGCCTGCGCCTGCCCGCGACGATCGTCTTCGACCACCCGACGCCCGCGGCGCTGGCCCGCCGGCTGCGGACCGACGTCGTGCGGGACGGGGTCTCGGCGGCCGCGCCGATCCTCAGCGAGCTGGACCGGATCGAGGCGGCGATGGCCACGATCTCCGCCGACGACGTGGACCGGCCGAGGATCACGACGCGCTTGCAGACGCTGCTTTTGAAGTGGGGAGAAGCGGAACAGGATTCGGGCAACACCGGCAAGAAGGCGGTCTCGAACAAGATTCAGTCGGCGACATCCGATGAGATCTTCGACTTCATTGACAAGGAGCTCGGGATTTCCTGAGCTGGGTTTTTTGACTGAGCCTCGGTCAATTCCCGAGGATCGCTCCTTACTACTTACTGGGTGATATCGCAATGAACGAAGAAAAGCTTCTCGACTATCTCAAGCGGGTGACCGCGGACCTCCAGCAGACTCGCCAGCGCCTTCTCGAGGCCGAGTCAGCCGACCAGGAACCGATCGCGATCGTCGCCATGAGCTGCCGGTTCCCTGGAGGCGTGAGCTCCCCCGAAGATCTGTGGCGCATGGTGGCGGACGGTACCGACGCGATCTCGGAGTTCCCCACGGACCGGGGCTGGGATATCGATGCCCTCTACCACGAGGACCCGGACCGCCCCGGCACCAGCTACACGACCGCGGGCGGATTCCTGGAGAAGGCCGACCAGTTCGATCCGGCGTTCTTCGGAATCTCGCCGCGTGAGGCGCTGTCGATGGACCCGCAGCAGCGATTGCTGTTGGAGACGTCGTGGGAGGCGGTCGAGCGGGCGGGTATCGACCCGATGTCCCTGCGTGGCAGCAGGACCGGCGTCTTCGTCGGGACCAATGGCCAGGACTACTCCATGCTCATGCTCGGTGCCTCCGAGAGTCTCGACGACGTCGAGGGCCACTCGGGCACCGGCAACGCGGCGAGCATCGTCTCCGGCCGCATCTCCTACACCATGGGTCTTGAGGGGCCCGCGCTTTCGGTGGACACCGCGTGCTCGTCCTCCCTGGTGGCCCTGCATCTGGCCGTTCAGGCACTGCGTCAGCGCGAATGCACACTCGCGCTGGCCGGTGGCGTCACGGTGATGTCCACTCCGTCGGCGTTCGTCCAGTTCAGCAGGCAGCGCGGCTTGGCGGCCGACGGCCGGTGCAAGCCGTTCGGGGCCGCGGCCGACGGCACCGGCTGGGGTGAGGGCGTCGGCATGCTGCTCGTGGAGCGGCTGTCCGACGCCCAGCGCAACGGCCACGAGGTGCTGGCCATCGTCCGGGGTTCGGCGATCAACCAGGACGGCGCGTCCAACGGTCTGACGGCTCCCAACGGCATCTCGCAGCAGCGGGTCATCCGGCAGGCACTGACCAGCGCCCGGCTGTCGGCCGCCGAGGTGGACGCGGTGGAGGCGCACGGGACGGGCACCACCCTGGGTGACCCGATCGAGGCGCAGGCGCTGATGGCCACGTACGGGCAGGACCGGCCCGCGGATCAGCCGCTGTGGCTGGGCGGCATCAAGTCGAACATCGGGCACACACAGGCCGCGGCCGGTGTCGCCGGGGTCATCAAGATGGTGATGGCCATGCGCGAGGGTGTGCTGCCCAAGACGCTCCACGCGGAGGAGCCCTCGCCGCACATCGACTGGACCGGCGGCGCCGTGTCCCTGCTGCACGAGTCGACCCCGTGGCCGGACCGGGACCACCCGCGTCGCGCCGCCGTGTCCTCGTTCGGCATGAGCGGCACCAACGCGCACACCATCCTGGAGCAGGCCCCGCAGTCCGAGGCGGCTGAGGTCGCCGAGGGCGAGGTCACTGACGGTCCGGTGGCATGGGTCGTGTCGGGCCGTGGCGCCGAGGGGCTGCGGGCGCAGGCCGGGCAGCTCCGCGCGTTCCTCACCGAGCGCCCGGAGTCGAGCGCGGCGGACGTGGCGCTCTCGCTGGCCACCACCAGGTCCGCCTTCGAGCACCGTGCCGTGGTGACCGGGACCGGCCGCGAGGAGCTCCTGCAGCGGCTGGAGGCGGTCGCCGAGGACGCCACCACGTCGAACGGAGTGGTGCGGGGGAGGACCGGAGACGTCGGCCGTTCGGTGTTCGTCTTCCCCGGTCAGGGGGCGCAGTGGGTGGGTATGGCGGTGG
>NZ_JACVYG010000133.1:0-5667 GCF_014712245.1 Streptomyces sp. 5-10 | reverse complement strand
ACACCTCCGGAAGCGTGACCATGACCTCAACAGCCGCGTCCCCGTTCCACTCCACCAGCACCCGCCGACGCTCGGCCGCCGAGAGGAGGTCCACCTCCGAGAGGGGCAGGGCCGGGTTGGCCGCCACGGCCTCCAGGAAGCGTACGAACCGGTCGGCCAGCGCCTGGGCGCCTGCCCGGTCGTACAGATCGGTGTTGTAGACCAGCGTGCCCGTCATCCCCGCCGGGGTGCCGTCGGCGTCGAAGGTCTCGCCGATCGCGAAGTCCAGGTCGAACTTGGCCGTGCGGTTGTTGGCGGGGTGCAGCCGGGTGTCCAGGCCGGGGAAGCGCAGCGTCAGCTCGGGGATGTTCTCGAACGTCAGCATGGTCTGGAACAGCGGGTGCCGGGAGAGCGACCGGTCCGGGCTCAGGGTCTCCACCAACAGGTCGAACGGCACCTCCTGGTGGGCGTAGGCGGCCAGGTCCACCTCGCGGACCCGTTCCACCAGCTGCCGGAAGGTCGGGTCGCCCGACACGTCGTTGCGCAGCACCAGCGTGTTGACGAAGAACCCGATCCCGTCCACCAGGGACTCGTCGTTACGGCCCGCGATGGCTGTGCCGATGGGGATGTCCTCGCCCGCGCCCAGCCGGGAGAGCAGGCCGGCGAGGCCCGCCTGCACCACCATGAAGAGGCTGGCACCGCTGGTGCGGGCGATGTCGGTCAGGGCGATCTGCAGCTCGGGGCTCAACGACAGCGGCAGACGGTCGCCGTCGTTGCTCAGGACCGCCGGGCGGGGCCGGTCGGTCGGCAGCTCCAGCTGTTCGGGCAGGCCGTCCAGGGTCTGCTTCCAGTAGTCGAGCTGACGGCTGAGCAGGCTGTCCGGGTCCTCCTCGCTGCCCAGCAGCTCGGCCTGCCACAGCGTGTAGTCCGCGTAACTCACCGGCAGCGGCCGCCAGGTGGGGGCAGCCCCGGCGCGCCGCGCGGTGTAGGCCGCGGCCAGGTCGTCCACCAGCGGGCCGAAGGACCAGCCGTCGGCGACGATGTGGTGCACCACGATCAGGAAGACGTGTTCGGTGGGGCTCAGCACCAGCAGGTCGGCCCGGATGGGCAGTTCGGCGGCGAGGTCGAACCCGCGCCGTGCCACCTCGGTCAGCGCCGTATCCAGCCGGTCCTCCGCCACCTCGGAGACCCGGATCTCGGCGTGTGCCCGCTCGGCGGGCAGCACGCGCTGCGAGGGCACGCCCTCGTGGTCGGGGAACAGCGTGCGCAGGCTCTCGTGGCGGGCGATGACGTCGTGCAGCGCGGCGTAGAGCGCGGCGCGGTCGAGCCGTCCGGTGAAGCGCAGCGACACGCCCAGGTTGTAGGTCCCGTCCGCGTGTCCCATCTGGTTGATGAACCACAGTCCGCGCTGCGGGAACGCCAGCGGGACCACCTCGGGGCGCGGGCGGGGCGCCAAGGGGGTGCGCGTCCCGGTGGCCCGGTCCACCAGCTTGGCCAGCTCGGCGACGCTGGGCGCGTCGAACAGGTCGCGCACCGCCACGTCGACGCCGAGCACGGCCTTGATGCGGAGCACCAGCCGGGTGGCGAGCAGGGAGTGTCCGCCCAGGGCAAAGAAGCTGTCGTCGACGGAGACCGAGGCCAGTTCGAGGATTTCGGCGAACAGACCGCAGAGCACCTGCTCCTGCGGGGTGCGCGGGGCCCTGCCCGCTCCCTCGCCGGCGAGCTCCGGCGCCGGCAGTGCCGTGCGGTCGAGCTTGCCGTTGGGGGTGAGCGGGAGGGCGTCGAGCGCCATGACGGCCGAGGGCACCATGTAGTCGGGCAGCGCCTCGGCGAGCTCGTCGCTCAGCGCGGCCAGGTCGAGCGGGTGGTCCGCGGCGGGTACCGCGTAGGCGACCAGCCGCTTGTCGCCGGGACGGTCCTCGCGCACGATCACCGCCGCGGAGGCCACCCCGGGTTGGCGGGCCACCGCGGCCTCGACCTCACCGGGTTCGATCCGGAAGCCCCGGATCTTGACCTGGTCGTCGGCGCGGCCGGCGAACTCCAGCACCCCCTCGTCGGTCCGGCGGGCGAGGTCGCCCACCCGGTACATCCGGCTCCCGGCCGGACCGTAGGGGTCGGCGACGAACCGCTCGGCGCTGAGCGCGGGCGCCCGCCAGTAGCCGCGCGCCAGGCCCTCGCCCGCGATGTACAGCTCACCGAGCACACCCGGCGGCACCTTGCGCAGGCTGTTGTCGAGGACGTAGGCGCGCATGTTGTCCAGCGGCCTGCCGATCGGCACGACATCGGGCACGGCGCCGGGCGAGGACACCCGGTGGAAGGTGGCGAAGGAGGTGGTTTCGGTCGGGCCGTAGGTGTCCTTGAACACCATGCCGGGGAAGCGCTCGAGCAGAGTTCGCACCGCCGTACCGGGCACGACGTCGCCGCCGGCCAGCAGCTCCCGCACACCGGTCAGGCAGTCCAGGTCGTTCTCCGCCACGACCCGGAACAGCCCGGCGGTCAGATGCAGTCCGGTGACGCCGTGCTCGGTGATCATCCGGCGCAGCGTTTGGACGTCCATGTCCTGCGGGGGCGCGATGACGACCGTGCCGCCGGTGAGCAGCGGCACCCACAGCTCGTAGTTGGCGGCGTCGAAGGCGTGCGGGGCGTGCAGCAGCACCCGTCGGTGGGCGTCCGCGTCGAAGCAGCCGTCCAGCGCGAACGCGAGCAGATCGCGGTGGGTGACCGCGACCCCCTTGGGGCGGCCGGTCGACCCGGAGGTGAACATCACATAGGCGAGCCGCTCGGGATGCCCGGCGACGGTGGGGGCGTGCGCCGGGAGCCCCGCGAGGTCGTCGTCCACCACGACGGTGGTCGCCTGGTGGGTGAACTCCAGCTCGGGCTGGGCCCGGTCGACCAGCAGCACCGACGCGTCGGTCTGCGCCAGCACCAGCTGCCACCGGGTCTGCGGGGCGCGCGCGTCCAGCGGCACATAGGCACCGCCGGCCTTGAGCACGGCGAGCAGTGAGACGACGAGGTCCACCGAGCGCTGCTGCAGCACGGCCACCCGTGCCTCCGGGCCGACGCCCGCGGCGATCAGCCGGTGCGCGAGCCGGTTGGCCCGCGTCTCCAGCTCCCGGTAGGTGACCTCGGTGCCGTCGGCGGCGATGAGCACGGTGCGGTCCGGGGCGGCGGCCACCCGCTCGGCGAACCGGGCGGGTACGGTGCCCGTGAGAGCGGCCACCTCACGGACGGCACCGGTCTCCGCCCTGGACAGCCGGCCGGTCTCCTCGGGCTCCAGCACGTCGATCTCGGCGATGCTCGCCTCCGGCCGCGCGGCGGCCGACTCAAGCACCCGGAGGAGGCGCCCCACCATCCGGCGCACGGATTCCGCGTCGAACAGATCGGTGCTGTACAGCACCTGCCCGCCGATCCCCGCGGGCTCCCCCTCGGCGTCCCGCCGCTCGCTGAAGTCGAACTGCAGGTCGAACTTGGCGATGGTCAGGTCGCCCGGGGCCACCGAGGCGTCCAGGCCCGGCAGCTCCAGCGAACGGTCCGGGTGGTCCTGCATGCTGAGCAGGATCTGGAACAGCGGGTGCCGGGACAGCGAACGGTCCGGGTTGAGCACCTCGACCAGCCGCTCGAACGGCACGTCCTGGTGCGCGTAGGCCGCCAGGTCGGTCCGGCGGACCCGGTCCACCAGTTCGGTGAACGACGGCCGCCCGGAGGTGTCGGTGCGCAGCACCAGGGTGTTGACGAAGAACCCGACCATGTCGTCCAGTGCCTCGTCGGTACGTCCGGCGATCGGGCTGCCGACCGGGATGTCGTCGCCCGCGCCCAGCTTGGACAGCAGCACCGCCAGCGCCGCCTGGAGCACCATGAACACACTGGCGCCGCCGGCGTGGGCGACGGCGAGCAGCTCACGGTGGAGTTCGGGGCCGATCTCGCAGTCCAGTACGGCGCCGCGGTGGCTGGCGACGGCGGGCCGGGGCCGGTCGGTGGGCAGGGCCAGCTCCTCCGGAAGCCCGGCCAGGGCCGTCTTCCAGTACGCCAACTGGCGTGCGAGCGCGCTCTGTTCGTCGGTGTCGTCGCCGAGCAGTGACCGCTGCCAGAGGGTGTAGTCGGCGTAACTCACCGGCAGCGGCTCCCAGCCGGGGGCCCGGCCGTCACAGCGGGCCGTGTAGGCCGTCGACAGGTCGCGCACCAGGGGCTCCAGCGACCAGCCGTCACCGGCGATGTGGTGGACGACGACGGACAGCACATGCTCAGCGCCGCCGAGGTGGAACAGCTCGGCGCGCAGCGGGAGTTCGGTGGCGAGGGAGAAGGTGTGGCGGGCCGCGGCGGCCAGAGCGGCGGGCAGGTCCGCGGCGGCGACCTCGGAGACCGCCGGCAGGGACGGCAGGTCCTCGGGGGCCACCACCTGCTGCCGGGGCTCACCCGCAGTGTCGGGGAACACGGTGCGCAGGCTCTCGTGCCGCAACAGGACGTCGCGCAGCGCCGCCCGCAGCGCCGCGACATCGAGATCGCCGGACATCCGCAGGACGAACGGGATGTTGTAGGTGGGGTTGGGGCCGTCGAGCCGGTCGAGGAACCACAACCGCGCCTGGGCGAACGACAGCGGCATCGGGTCGGGCCGCCGCGTCGGGACCAGCGCGGCTCGCGCGGCCGCCGCGGTGTCCAGCAGCCCGGCGAGCGCGGCCACGGTGGGCCGGTCGAAGACGTCGTGCACGGCGAGTTCGACGCCGAGCACGGCACGGGCCCGGCTGGCGAGCCGGGTGGCGGCCAGGGAGTGACCGCCGAGGGCGAAGAAGTTGTCGTCCACGCCGACCGTGGGCACGCCGAGCACCTCGGTGAAGAGCGCGGCCAGCACCTGTTCGTGCGGGGTGCGGGCGTCGCGGCCGGCCGCCCCTCCGGTCATCTCGGGCTCCGGCAGCGCCCGTGCGTCGAGCTTGCCGCTGGGGGTCAGGGGCAGGGCGGGCAGCGTGACGAACGCGGCGGGCAGCATATAGTCCGGCAGCGACTCCCCGAGCTTCTTGCGCAGCAGCCCCGGCTCCGGCGCCTCTCCCGGGTCCTGCGGCACCACATAGGCCACGAGCCTGCGTTCGCCGCCCCGCTCGTCGCGGGCGACCACCGCGCAGTCGGCCACGCCCTGGCAGGCCGACAGCACGGCCGCGATCTCACCCGTCTCGATGCGGAAACCCCGGATCTTCACCTGGTCATCGGCGCGCCCCAGGNCGGATCTTCACCTGGTCATCGGCGCGCCCCAGGTACTCCAGCAGCCCGTCGGCGTTCCAGCGCGCCAGGTCACCGGTGCGATACATCCGCCTACCATCACCCGCGAAGGGATCCGCCACGAAACGGGACGCGCTCAGCCCCGGCCGCTTCAGATAGCCCTGCGCCACCCCACCACCAGCGACATACATCTCGCCGACCACACCCGGAGGGGCCGGGCGCAGCGCGCTGTCCAGGACATGGATCCGCAGGTCCGGGATGCCTCGGCCGATCAGTGACCCTGCGCCCGAGGCAGCGAGTTCCGGGTTCAGGGGCAGGTGGCTGACGTGGACCGTGGTCTCGGTGATGCCGTACATGTTCACCAACAGCGGTGCGCAGACGGCGCCCTCGCCGTGCCGCTCGTACCACTCCGCCAGCCGCCCCAGGTCCAGCGCCTCACCACCGAAGACCACATGGCGCAGCACCAGCCGGTCACCGGTC
>NZ_JACVYG010000132.1:0-5839 GCF_014712245.1 Streptomyces sp. 5-10 | reverse complement strand
CGGCGGATCGCGGTGGACTACGCCTCCCACTCCCCGATGGTGGCGGGGATCCGTGACGCGGTCCTGGCGGGGCTGTCATCGGTGCGACCGGTCGCCGCCGAGGTGCCGTTCTATTCGTCGGTGACGGGTGGCCGGGTGGACGGTGCCGAGCTGGGTGCGGAGTACTGGTACACCAACTTGCGCGAGCGTGTGGACTTTCGGCGCGCGGTGTCGGGGCTGGGGGAGGGCGGGTTCCGGGTCTTCCTGGAGATGAGCCCGCATCCGGTGCTGACCACGTCGATCGAGGAGACGGCGGAGGCTGTCGCCCTGGGTACGCTGCGACGTGGCGAGGGGACACTCGACCGGATCCGCCTCTCGCTCGCCCTGGCGCACCAGCACGGGATCCCCGTGGACTGGAGCGCCGTCTTCCCCGACGCCACTCGCGTGGAACTGCCCACGTACGCCTTCCAGTACCAGCGGTACTGGCCTCGTGCCGGTTCGAGCGCGGTGGACGTCACCGCGGCGGGGCTGAGCGTTCCGGACCATCCGCTGCTCGGGGCGGGGACCGAGCTGCCCGGTGACGGCGGCCACCTGTTCACCGCCCGCCTGTCGCTCGCCACCCACCCCTGGCTGGCCGACCACGCCGTGGCCGGGACGGTGCTGCTGCCCGGAACCGCCCTGCTGGAACTGGTCATCCACGCGGGCGACGAGGTCGGTTGCCACCGGGTCGACGAACTCGTGCTGGAGAAGCCGCTCGTCCTGCCGGAACAGGGGAGTGTCCAGGTACAGATCCACGTGGACCGGCCCGCCGCCGACCACCGCAGGACCGTGCGGGTCTTCGCCCGCGGTGGAGCCAACTGGACGCAACACGCCTCCGGCACCCTGTCCACCGGTGAGCACGAGGGCGGCGACCCCGAATCCGGGATCGCGTCCTGGCCGCCCCCGGGCGCGGAGAAGATCGAGCCGGTGGCGGTGTACGACGCTCTCGCCGAGGAGGGATACGGCTACGGCCCGGCGTTCCGGGGCCTGAACGCCGCATGGCTGACCGAGGACGGCGTCTGCGCCGAGGTGGCGCTTCCCGAGCACGAGCGGGCCGAGGCGGGCGCCTTCGGTCTGCACCCCGCCCTGCTGGACGCCGTCCTGCACGCCACAAGCCTGCTGGGCAGCACCGGTGTGCTTCCGTTCGCCTGGAGCGGGGTGCGCCTCCACGCGAGCGGGGCCACCTCCCTGCGGGCCCGGCTGCGAAGCATCGGCCCGGACACCGTCGAGCTGACCGTCGTCGACCCCGCGGGCGCACCGGTGCTGACCGCCGCGTCCCTGGACTTGCGCCGATACACCGCCGTGGACTCCGCCATCGACGCCCCGCTGTACCGGCTCGCCTGGCGGCCGGTGCCCGCCGACCCGGACCACGCCCGTACCGTCGTCGAGCTCGACCCGCGGACCTGGGCACTGCCCGACGCGAGCGCGGGTGCCGACGCGGCCGTGGTCCGCCTCGGCCCGGTGGACGACGAGACGCTGCCCGGCACCTACCGGCTCACGGCACGGGTGCTCGACCTGCTGCGGGCATGGCTGGCCGAGCCACGGCTCGAAGAGGTCTCGCTCGTCTTCGTGACCGAGGGCGGCGTGGCCACCGGTGACGAGGACGTCGTACCCGCGGTGGCGGCCGCCCGCGGCCTGATCCGGTCCGCGCAGACCGAGAACACGGGCCGGTTCGTCCTGGTGGACACGGACGGGCCCCAGGTGCCGGACGAGCTGATCTCGCGCGCGCTGGCAAGCGGAGAACCCCAGCTCGCGGTGCGCGACGGCGCCCTGCTCGCGGCCCGGCTGGCCGAGCCCGGCACGCTGACGCCACCGGCCGGTCCGTCATGGCGCCTGGAGACCACGCGGAAGGGCAGCCTCGACGACCTCGCCCTGATCCGGTGGCCCCGCGCCGAGGAACCGCTCGGACCCCAGGAAGTCCGGGTCGACGTCCGGGCCGCCGGGGTGAACTTCCGCGATGTCTTCGACGCGCTGGGCATGAACCGGCGTGCGGCGACCCCGCTGGGGGCCGAGGTGTCCGGTGTCGTGCTGGAGACCGGGCCGGACGTGACCGGTCTGGTCCCCGGCGACCGTGTGTTCGGCCTGACCGTCGGCGCCTTCGGGCCGCTGACCGTCACCGATCACCGGCTGCTCGCGCCGATGCCCGACGACTGGACCTTCGCGCAGGCGGCATCGGTGCCCGTCGTGTTCCTCACCGCCTACTACGGACTGCTCGACCTGTCCGAGGTGCGCGCGGGACAGTCCCTGCTGGTGCACGCGGGCGCCGGTGGCGTCGGCATGGCGGCCATCCAACTCGCCCGGCACTGGGGTCTTGAGGTCTTCGCCACCGCCAGTGAACCCAAGCAACACGTGCTGCGCCGGCTGGGCGTTCCCGATGACCACATCGCCTCCTCGCGCACCCTCGACTTCGAGCGGCGCTTTCTGGAGGTCACCGGTGGCCGGGGCGTCGATGTCGTACTGAACTCGCTGGCCGGCGAGTTCGTGGATGCCTCGCTGCGGCTGCTGCCCAGGGGCGGGCGGTTCGCCGAGATGGGCAAGACCGACATCCGCACCGAGGTGCCGGACGGCATCGGCTACCGCGCCTTCGACCTGGCGGAGCTGGAGCCCGACGCCGTACAGGAACGGCTCAAAGCCCTGCTCGACCTGTTCCGTGACGGTGTGCTGAAGCCCCTCCCGGTGTCCACGTGGGACGTCCGGCGCGGACGTGAGGCGTTCCGGTACATCAGCCGTGCCCAGCACATCGGCAAGGTCGTGCTGACCATGCCGCGGCGCTGGAACCCGCGGGGCACCGTCCTGATCACCGGCGGCACCGGCGGCCTGGCCGTGTCACTGGCCCGCCACCTGGTGACCACGCGGGGCGTACGGCATCTGCTCCTCGTCAGCCGGAGCGGACCGGACGCGCCCGGCGCGGCGCGGCTGGTCGCGGAGCTGGCCGAGCACGGGGCCCGGGTCCAGGTGCGTGCCTGCGACGTCGGCGACCGGACGGCACTGGCGGACCTTCTCGCCACCATTCCCGCCCAGCACCCGCTGACGGCCGTCGTGCACGCCGCAGGGGTACTCGACGACGGCGTGATCCAGTCGATGACCCCCGAACGGCTGGCCACCAGCCTGCGCTCCAAGGCCGACGGCGCCTGGCACCTCCACGAGCTGACCCAAGACCTCGACCTCGCCGCGTTCGTGCTCTACTCCTCGGCCGCCGCCGTGATGGGCAGCGCGGGCCAGGGCAACTACGCCGCCGCCAACGCTTTCCTCGACGCCCTCGCCACCCATCGCAAGGCCGCGGGGCTGCCCGCCACGTCGATCGCGTGGAGCCTGTGGGCCGAGGCGAGCGGCATGACCGGCGCGCTGACCGCACGGGACATCGACCGGATCGCCCGCTCGGGTCTGCCCGCGCTCTCCACCGACGAGGCGCTGGCCATGTTCGACGCGGCGGTGGCGCAGGACGAGCCCGCGGTCGCCGGAATGCGCCTGGACCTGCCGGCCCTGCGGGCCGCCGCGTCGGCACCGCACATCCTGTGGGCACTGACCGGCACGACCGGCCGCAGGCACGCCGACACCGGAGAAGGCGCCCTCGGCGACCGCCTCGCCCGGATGAGTCCGGCGGACCGGGCCGCCGAGCTGACCAGGCTGGTGCGCGCGCAAGCCGCCGCGGTGCTCGGCCACCCCGACGACGGGTCACTGGAGGCCGACCGCCCGTTCAAATCCCTCGGCTTCGACTCGCTGACCGCCGTGGAACTGCGCAACCGTATCGGCACCCAACTCGGCTTGCGGCTGGCCGCCACCATCGTCTTCGAGCACTCCTCGCCCACCGCACTGGCCGAGCACCTGTCCTCCCGCATCGGCGGCGACCGGCCCCAGGAGAACCCGGTGCTCGTCGAACTGGCCCGGCTGGAGGACGCCTTCGCCCGGTTCGACGGCGACCCCGGGATCCGGGAGCAGGTGATGCGCAGGCTGTCCGCACTGCTCGTGACCGACACCGAGGCCCAGGACACCGATCTCGGCGAGGCCACCGACGAGGAAATGTTCGAGCTGCTCGGTAAGGAGTTCGGTATCTCATGACCAGCACAGAGGCCAAGCTGCGGCACTTCCTCAAGGAGACCACCGAGGACCTGCGGCGCACTCGCCGCCAACTGGACAAGCTCCTGGCCACGCGCAGCGAACCCATCGCGATCGTCGGCATGGCCTGCCGGTACCCCGGCGGTGTGCGCAGCCCCGAGCAGCTGTGGGAACTCGTCGAGTCCGGCGGTGACGCGATCACCGACTTCCCCACCGACCGGGACTGGGGCGAGGTGCCGTCCAGCACCCGCTCCGGCGGATTCCTGCCCGACGCGGCCGAGTTCGACCCGGCCTTCTTCGGGATGTCCCCGAGGGAGGCGCTGGCCACCGATCCGCAGCAGCGGTTGCTGCTGGAGCTGGCCTGGGAGGCGCTGGAGCGCGCCGGGATCGTGCCCGGCACCCTCCGCCAGAGCCGGACCGGTGTGTTCGTCGGCGCGCTGCACCAGGACTACCAGTCGGTACTCGACCAAGTGCCCGATCTGCCTCCCGGGTTCTCCGCGACGGGCAACGCGTGCAGCGTGATGTCCGGCCGCATCGCCTACACCCTGGGCCTGGAAGGCCCGGCGGTCACCATCGACACGGCGTGCTCCTCGTCGCTGGTCGCCCTGCACCAGGCCACGCTGGCGCTGCGGTCGGGGGACTGCTCCCTTGCCCTGGCGGGCGGGGTGACCGTGATGTCCACGCCGTCGGCCTTCATCGACTTCACCCAGCAGGAAGGTCTGGCCCCCGACGGCCGTTGCAAGTCGTTCTCCGACGACGCCGACGGCACCAGCTTCTCCGAGGGCGCGGGCCTGCTCGTCCTGGAGCGGCTCTCGGACGCGACACGCAACGGACACCAGGTGCTGGCGCTGTTGCGGGGCTCGGCGGTCAACTCCGACGGGGCGTCCAACGGACTCACCGCGCCCAATGGCTCCGCTCAGCGCCGCGTGCTCAGCAGCGCCCTGGACAACGCCGGTCTGCGCCCGTCCGACGTGGATGTGGTCGAGGCGCACGGCACCGGGACGAGGCTGGGCGATCCGATCGAGGCCGGGGCGCTGCTGGCCACCTACGGTCAGGACCGGGAACGCCCCCTGCTGCTGGGCTCGTTGAAGTCGAACATCGGCCACACCCAGGCGGCGGCCGGGGTCGGCGGCGTGATCAAGATGGTCGGCGCGCTGCGGCACGGAATCGTCCCGGCGACGCTGCACGTGAGCCGGGCGAGCTCCCACGTGGACTGGGCGGACGGCGCCGTCGAACTGGTCACGGCCGCGCGACCGTGGCCGGAGACCGACCGGCCACGGCGCGCCGGAGTGTCGTCGTTCGGCATCTCGGGCACCAACGCGCACGTGATCGTCGAGCAGGCCGCGCCACAGCCCCAGGCCGCGTCCCCGGGGGAGGGGCCCAGGGAAGAGGGGCCGAGCCCGTGGGTGCTGTCCGGCCAGGACGCGTCCGCGCTGCGCGAGCAGGCGAGGCTGCTCGACGCGCACCTGAAGGGCCGCACGCTGTCCGCCCGGGACATCGGCCGTGCCCTGGCCCTCTCGCGCACGCACTTCGCGCGGCGTGCCCTGGTCACCAGCCCCGAGGGCCTGCGCGCCCTCGCCCAGGGCGAACCGTCCGCGGACCTGGTGCGGGGAACGGCGCTGTCGGAGGCTGGTCCGGTGTGGGTGTTTCCGGGTCAGGGGGCGCAGTGGGTGGGGATGGCGGTGGAGTTGTGGGGGGAGTCGCCGGTGTTCGCCGCGGCGATGGAGGAGTGTGCGGCGGCGTTGGCGCCGTTCGTGGAGTGGTC
>NZ_JACVYG010000131.1:0-5903 GCF_014712245.1 Streptomyces sp. 5-10 | reverse complement strand
CGCCTCACGCGGCGAGATCCCGAAGAACGCCGCGTCGAAGTCCCCGGCGTCCGCCAGGAATCCGCCCTCGCGGACATAGGTGGTGTGGTCGGTGGCCGAGTCCGGGTCGTACAGCGCCTCCAGGTCCCAGCCGCGGTCGGCCGGGAAGCCCGTCACCGCGTCCTGCCCGGAGACCAGCAGCCGCCACAGCTCCTCCGGCGACCGCACACCACCCGGGAAGCGGCAGCTCATCCCGACGATCGCGATCGGATCGTCGGCGACGGCCACCGCCGTGGACGGCACACCGGCCACCGGCTCGGCCGCGCTCTCCTCGCCCAGGATCTCCGTACGGAGGTGGGCGGCGAGCGCCGAGGACGACGGGTAGTCGTACACCAGGGTGGGCGGCAGCCGCAGCCCGGTCACGGTGTTCAGCCGGTTGCGCAGCTCCACCGCCGTCAGCGAGTCGAAGCCCAGGTCCCGGAAGGCCCGGTCCGCCTCGACGGCCTCCGCGTCGGAGTGGCCCAGCACCTCGGCCACGGCCGAACGCACCAGCTCCAGCAGCATCCGCTCGCGCTCCGCCGCCGGGACACCCGCGAGCCGCTGGGCCGGCGAGGACTCGTCCGCGCCGCCACCGGCCGTACGGGCCGTCCGGCCGCCCTCGGCCTCCAGCGCCGTACGCGCCTCGGGCAGCTCCCGCAGCAGCGGGCTCGGCCGGGAGGCGGTGAAGCCGGGGGCCAGCCGCTCCCAGTCGATGTCCGCGACCGTCACCGCGGTCTCGTCCAGGTCCAAGGCGCGCTGTAGCGCGGCGATGGCCAGGTCCGCCGCCATCGGCGGCACACCAGCGCGGCGCATGCGCTGCTCCAGCGCCTCGTCCGCGGCCATCCCGCCCTCGGCCCACGGGCCCCAGGCCACCGAGGTGGCGGGCAGGCCCTCGGCCCGGCGGCGCTCGGCGAGCGCGTCCAGGAAGGCGTTCGCGGCCGCGTAGTTGGCCTGACCGGCGGCGCCGATCGAGCCCGCGAACGAGGAGAACAGGACGAAGGCCGTCAGGTCCAGGTCCCGCGTCAGCTCGTGCAGATTGGCCGCGGCGTCGGCCTTGGCGCGCAGGACGGANCGTGCAGATTGGCCGCGGCGTCGGCCTTGGCGCGCAGGACGGAGGCGAAGCGCTCGGGGGTCAGCGACTCCAGAACACCGTCGTCCAGCACCCCGGCCGCGTGCACCACCGCCGTCAGCGGCAGTTCGGCCGGGAGCCCGGCCACCAGCGCGGCCAGCGCCTCGCGGTCGGCGGCGTCGCAGGCGGCGACGGTGACCCGGGCGCCCGAGGCGGCGAGTTCGTCGCGCAGCTCGGCCGCGCCGGGGGCGTCGAGGCCACGGCGGCTGGTGAGCACCACGTGCTCGGCGCCCTTGGCGATCAGCCAGCGGGCCACATGCGCGCCCAGCGCGCCCGTACCGCCGGTCACCAGCACCGAACCCGCGCCCGGCCGCCAGTCGCGGCCACGCTCGGTCGTGGCGGCGGACTTGGCGGCGGTCGTGGCGGCGGACTTGGCGACGGTCTCGGCGGCCCGGGTCAGCCGGCGGCCGAAGACACCGGAGGCGCGCACCGCCACCTGGTCCTCGCCCTCGCCACCGGCCAGCACGCCCGCGAGCCGCGACAGCGCACGGTCGTCCGCCGTCTCCGGCAGATCGACCAGACCGCCCCACCGCTCGGCCAGTTCCAGGGCCGCGACCCGGCCCAGGCCCCAGACCCGCGCCTGCCACGGGTCCACCGGACGGTCCGCCCGGCCGGTCGAGATCGCGCCGCGCGTGGCGACCCACAGCGGCGCGTCCACGGCCAGATCGCCCAGCGCCTGCGCCAGGGCGGCCGTGCGGAGCAGCCCGTCGGCGCCCTCCGTCAGGGACGGCAGCGCGAACACACCGGCCACCGGGGCGTCGGCGACCGCCTCGCGCAGCAACTCGGCCATGCCCGTACGGTCCTCGGCGGTCAGCTCGACCGTCCGCACCTCGGCGCCGCGCGCGGAGAGCGTCCGTACGACACCCTCGGCCAGGGCGCCGTGCGCCGTTTGGGCCATCCCGTCGGCCGGGGTGTCGGCCGGGGCGATGGCCGGGGCGACGACCAGCCAGCGGCCGGTCAGCGTTCCCTCGGCGCGGGCGGCCACCGGCTTCCAGGTCACCCGGTAGCGCCAGGCGTCCACGGTGGACCGCTCGCCCTGGCGGCGCCGCCACGAGGACAGCATCGGCAGAACGGCGCCCAGCGAGGAGAGCGCGTCGGCGTCCGCGGCTTCGGACTGGAGCGTCCCGGCCAGTGCCTCCAAGTCCTCGCGCTCGACGGCCTCCCAGAACCGCGCGTCCACGGAATCCATGGCCGCGACGGCCTCGCGGACCTCCTCCGGGTTCTCGACCCAGAAGCGCTGCCGCTGGAAGGCGTAGGTCGGCAGCTCGACCGTACGGGCTCCCGTACCGGCGAAGAACGCCGCCCAGTCCAGGGTCAGCCCCCGGGTGTGCAGCGCGGCGAGCGCCGCCGTGAGCGCCACCGGCTCGGTACGCCCCTTGCGGAGCGCCGGGACGAAGGCGGCGGCATCGCCGGACACGCACTCCTGGGCCATGGCGGTGAGCACACCGTCGGGGCCCAGCTCGACGTAGGTGGTGACGCCCTGGGCCTCCATCGTCCGGACGCCATCGAGGAAGCGGACGGCCTCGCGGACGTGGCGGACCCAGAAGTCCGGGCTGGTGATCTCCTCGGCGGACACCACGCCACCGGTGAGGTTGGAGACGATCGGGATGCGCGGGGCCGCGTAGGTCAGCCCCTCGGCCACCTCACGGAACGCCTCCAACATCCCGTCCATACGCGGCGAGTGGAACGCGTGGCTGACCGTGAGCCGCTTGGTCTTACGGCCCTGCGCCTCGAAACCAGCCGCGATCTCCGCGGCCGCGTCCTCGTCACCGGCGATGACGACGGAGGTGGGCCCGTTGAGCGCGGCGATGCTGACGCGCTGGGTGAGCAACGGCGTCACCTCGTCCTCCGACGCCTGCACCGCGATCATCGCGCCACCAGCGGGGAGCTCCTGCATCAACCGCCCACGCGCCGCCACCAACTTCGCCGCGTCCGCGAGCGAGAGCACACCCGCCACATGCGCGGCGGCCAGCTCACCGATCGAATGCCCGGAGAGGAAGTCCGCCCGCAGCCCCCACGCCTCCACGAGCCTGAACAGCGCGACCTCGACCGCGAACAGCGCGGGCTGAGTGAACCCGGTCTGGTCCAGCGCTTCGGGATCGTCCCCGAACAGCACCGTCTTCAACGGCCGTTCCAGGTGGGCGTCCAGCGCGTCGCAGATCGCGTCGAACGCCTCCGCGAACGCCGGGTAGGCGTCGTACAGCTCACGCCCCATCCCCAGCCGCTGGCTGCCCTGGCCGGTGAACAGGAAGGCCACCTTGCCGCCCTCGGCCACCGTCCCCTGGATCAGCCCGGCCGCCGACTCGCCACGTGCGAGCGCCTCCAGGCCGGACAGCAGCCCGTCCCGGTCCTCGCCGATGACCACCGCGCGCCGCTCCAGCGCGGCCCGGCCCGTCGCCAGCGAGTGGCCGACGTCCGTGGTGTCCAGCTCGGGGTGGGTGGTGAGGTGGGCGATGAGCCGTTCGGCCTGGCCGCGCAGGGCGGCCTCGGACTTGCCCGAGAGCACCCACGGCACCGTCGGCAGCTCCGCCACCGGACGACCGGTCGCGGAGGTTTCCTCGGGGCCGGGGGCCGGGGGCTGCTCCAGGATGGTGTGGGCGTTCGTACCGCTCACACCGAACGACGAGACGGCCGCCCGGCGCGGCCGGCCGAGCTCCGGCCACGGCCGGGCCTCGGTCAGCAGCTCGAGATCGCCCGCCGCCCAGTCCACATGCGGGGTGGGCTCGTCGATGTGCAGCGTCCGCGGAAGCACCCCGTGCCGCATCGCCATGATCATCTTGATGATGCCCGCGACACCCGCGGCGGCCTGGGTGTGGCCGATGTTGGACTTCAGCGAGCCGAGCCACAGCGGCTGCCCCTCCGGCCGGTCGCGGCCGTAGGTGGCGAGCAGGGCCTGGGCCTCGATCGGGTCGCCCAGCGTGGTTCCCGTGCCGTGTGCCTCCACCACATCGACATCGGCGGGAGTGAGCCGGGCGCTGGTGAGCGCGTCGCGGATGACGCGCTGCTGGGACGGGCCGTTGGGCGCCGTCAGACCGTTGGAGGCGCCGTCCTGGTTGATGGCGGAGCCGCGCACGATCGCCAGCACGCGGTGGCCGTTGCGCCGCGCGTCCGACAGCCGCTCGACGAGCAGCATGCCCGCGCCCTCGGCCCAGCCGGTGCCGTCCGCCGACGCCGCGAAGGACTTGCAGCGGCCGTCGGTGGACAGCCCCTGCTGGCGGCTGAAGTCGATGAACGTGTCCGGGGTGGCCATGACGGTCACGCCACCGGCCAGCGCCATCGTGCACTCGCCGTTGCGCAGCGCCTGCGCCGCCAGGTGCAGCGCCACCAGCGACGACGAACACGCCGTGTCGATGGTGACCGCCGGGCCCTCCAGGCCGAAGGTGTACGCCACCCGGCCCGAGGCGATGCTGCCCGCGCCGCCCGTGCCGAGGTAGCCCTCCAGCCCCTCGGGGACGGCGGTCAGCCGGGTCAGATAGTCGTGGTACATGACGCCCGCGAAGACGCCGGTCTTGCTGCCGCGCACGGCCGCCGGGTCGATCCCGGCCCGCTCGAACGCCTCCCACGATGTCTCCAGCAGCAGCCGCTGCTGCGGGTCCATCGCCAGCGCCTCACGCGGCGAGATCCCGAAGAAGTCCGGGTCGAAGTCGGCCGCGTCGTGCAGGAAGCCGCCCTCGCGGGTGTAGCTGGTGCCCACCTGGTCGGGGTCGTCGCTGTAGAGCGCGTCGAGGTCCCAGCCACGGTCGACGGGGAAGTCGGAGATGGCATCGGTGGCGCCGATGACGAGCTGCCACAGCTCCTCGGGGGTGGTGACCCCGCCGGGGTAGCGGCAGCTCATGCCGACGATGGCGATCGGCTCGTCCTCGGTGACGGCCGCCACCGGGACCGGCGTGCGCACCTCCGCCGACTCCTCGCCCACCAGCTCGGTCCGCAGATGGCGGGCCAGGACCTGCGGGTCCGGGTAGTCGAAGATGAGCGTCGCGGGCAGCCTCAGCCCGGTCACGGTGTTGAGCTGGTTGCGCAGCTCCACCGCCGTCAGCGAGTCGAAGCCCAGGTCCTTGAACGCCCGCCCGGAGCCGATGGTCTCCGCGCCCGCGTAGCCGAGCACGGTGGCCACCTGCGCCCGGACCAGGTCCAGCAGCAGCCGCTCCTGCTCCGCCGTGCTCAGCCCGGCGAGCCGCCCGGCCAGGCCGGACTCGCCGCCCGCCGCGGCCGCGTCCACCGCGCGCCGCGCCGGGGCCCGCACCAGGCCGCGCAGCAGCGGCGAGACGGCGGGCTGGTTGCGCAGCGCCGCGAGGTCCAGGCGCATCGGCACCAGCGATGCCTCGTCGACGGTCAGCGCCGCGTCGAAGAGCCGCAGCCCCTCCGCCACCGGCAGCGGGGGCACTCCGGCCCGCCGCATCCGGGTGATGTCGGCCTCGTCCAGGGTGTCGCCCATGCCGCCACCGGCCCACAGGCCCCACGCCAGCGCGGTGGCCGGCAGGCCCTGGGCGGCGCGGAGCTGGGCGAGGGCGTCCAGGAAGACGTTGGCGGCGGCGTAGTTGCCCTGGCCCGGGCCGCCGAACACACCGGCGGCCGAGGAGAACAGGAGGAACGCCGACAGGTCGAGGTCCCGGGTGAGCTCATGCAGGTTCCAGGCCGCGTCCACCTTCGGGCGCAGGACGTGGGCCATGCGCTCGGGGGTGAGCGAGCCGATCACACCGTCGTCCAGCACGCCTGCGGTGTGGACGACGGCGGTCAGCGGGTGCTCCGCCGGAAC
>NZ_JACVYG010000130.1:0-6367 GCF_014712245.1 Streptomyces sp. 5-10 | reverse complement strand
GGGTGGGGTGATGGTGTCGGTGCGGGCGGCTGAGGCCGACGTACTGCCGTTGCTGGCCGGCCGTGAGGCCGAGGTGAGTGTGGCGGCGGTCAACGGTCCGCGCTCGACCGTGATTTCCGGGGCGGAAGAAGCCGTGGTGGAGGTCGCCGGGCTGCTGGAGGCCGAGGGCGTCAAGACCAAGCGGTTGCGCGTCTCGCATGCGTTCCACTCGCCGTTGATGGAGCCCATGCTGGCGGAGTTCCGGCAGGTGGCCGAAGGGTTGTCGTACGCGAGCCCCCGCATCCCCGTCGTGTCGAACGTGACGGGTCTGGTCGCGGATGCCGAGGCGCTGTGCTCCGCCGAGTATTGGGTGCGGCACGTCCGTGAGGCCGTGCGGTTCGCGGACGGGGTGCGGAGTCTGGCGGACGCGGGAGTCACCACCTACCTGGAGCTGGGCCCGGACGAGGTTCTGTCCACGATGGGTGAGCAGTGCCTGCCGGAGGAGACGACAGATGCCGCCGTCTTCCTACCGGCCGCGCGCTCCGGTCGCGACGAGGTCGAGACCGCGCTGACGCTTGCCGCCGGGGCCCATGTCCGAGGTGTGCCGGTGGACTGGACGGCCGTGCTCGCTGCCATCGCCGGACGACCGGCCCGGCGGGTGGAGCTGCCGACGTACGCCTTCCAACGCACGCGCTACTGGGTTGCGACAGGCGCGGCCCCTGGAGCCCATCACGGCACGGCGGACGCTCCCCGCGAGCCCGCCGACGCCGACTTCTGGGACGCGGTGGAACGCGAGGACCTGTCGGCGCTCGCGGACACGCTGGCCGTCGAGAGCGAGGCCGTCACGGGTGAGTCGCTGGCGGCGGTGCTGCCGGTCCTGTCGTCGTGGCGGCGTCGTAGCCGTGAGCGGTCGCAGGTCGACGCGTGGCGCTACCGGATCGCCTGGTCGCCGGTCTCGGAGGTGGCGGCTGCGTCGCTGACGGGCTCATGGCTGGTGGCCGTGCCCGCCGGGCCGGCCGACCACGCATGGGTCGCGGACTGCGTGGCGGCCTTGGCCACGCGGGGCGCGCTGCCCGTGGTCGTCGAGTTCGAGGATGCCGACGCTGACCGTGAGGCAGTGGCCGCACGGCTGCGCGACGCCCTGGGCGGCACGGACGCCGCCGCCGATGTCACGGGGGTGCTGTCGCTGCTGGCTTTGGCCGAGGGGCGGCACGGCCGGTACGGGGCGGTGCCATCGGGCCTGGCGCTGACCCTGTCCCTGCTCCAGGGGATCGGGGACGCGGGTGTGGGCGGCCGTGTGTGGTGTGTGACGTGGGGGGCGATGGCGACGGGCGGTTCGGAGAGTCCGTTGAGCCTGGAGCAGGCGGCGGTGTGGGGGCTGGGCCGGGTCGCCGGGCTGGAGGCCCCGGAGCGTTGGGGCGGCCTGGTCGACCTGCCGCAGACGCCGGACGGCCGGGCCCTGGAGCGTCTGACCGCCATCATCAGCGGTGCCACCGGTGAGGACGAGGTGGCGGTGCGGACGTCGGGCGTGTTCGCTCGCCGTGTGGTCCGTGCGGTGGTGGGTGCCGAGGGCGGGGAGGCGTGGCAGCCGTCGGGGACGGTGCTGGTGACCGGTGGTACGGGTGCGCTGGGCGCTCATGTGGCGCGGTGGCTGGCGCGGGCCGGTGCGGAGCATCTGGTGTTGGTCTCGCGGCGCGGCCCGGCGGCCGAGGGGGTGGACAAGTTGCGGGCACAGCTTGCCGAGTTGGGCGCTCGGGTGACGGTTGCGGCATGTGATGTGGGCGACCGCGAGGCGCTGGCCGGGCTGTTGGCCCGAGTGCCGGAGGAGCTCCCGCTGACGGCGGTGGTGCACACGGCCGGTGTGCTGGACGACGGTGTGCTGGACGGGCTGTCGGTGGACAGGTTCGAGGGTGTGCTGCGGGCGAAGTCCGAGGCGGCCTGGCATCTGCATGAGCTGACCCGCGAGCTGGACCTTTCGGCGTTCGTGCTCTTCTCCTCGTTCTCCGCGACGGTGGGCGGCGCCGGACAGGGCAACTACGCGGCGGCGAACGCCTTCCTGGACGCGCTCGCCGAACACCGCCGCGCCGAGGGCCTGCCCGCCACCTCCGTGGCCTGGGGGCCGTGGGCCGACGGTGGCATGGCCACCCAGGACGCGGCCATCAGCGGCCGCATGGAGCGGTTCGGCCTGCCCGCGATGGAACCCGAACTGGCCGTCACCGCCATGGCGCGGGCCGTCAATCAGTCCGACACCTGCCCGGTCATCACCGACATCGACTGGCCGCGGTTCACCGCCGGTGTCGACGGCACCCGGCTCGGCCTCCTCTTCGGCGACATCGCCGAGGTCAGGACGGCACGGCAGGCCGCCGACGCCACCCTGGACGGGCAGGCCGCCGGCACCCACCGGCCGACGCTCGCCACGACACTCGCGGAGCTCCCGGCGGCGGAACGCGAACCCGCCCTGCTCGACCTGGTGCGTACGCATACGGCGGCCGTCCTCGGATACGCCACGCACGAGGGCATCGACGGCGAGCGTGGCTTCTTCGACATGGGGCTTGATTCGCTGACCGCCGTGGAACTGCGCAACCGGCTCAACGCGGCCACCGGGCTACGGCTGCGGCCGACGGCACTGTTCGACTACGGATCGCCATCGGCGCTGGCCCGCCACCTCAAGGGGGAGCTGGTCGAGGACGCGGCCGCCCCGGAGAAGTCCCTGCCCGCCGAGATCGACCGGCTCGAATCCGTCCTCACGGCCATGCCGCAGGACGACATCACCCGGACGAAGGCCATCGTCCGGCTCCAGTCGGTGCTGGCCAAGCTCAGCGAACCCGTGGGCGGGGGCGGGGGCACCGTACGGGACGACAACGCCAACGACGACCTGGAAAGCGCATCGGTGGACGAGCTCTTCGACGTCATCGACCGAGAACTCGGAGACGCCTGACATGAACGAGAACCAGCTGGTTTCTTCGAGGGGGCAGGGCCAAGTGTCAAACGAAGAGAAGCTCGTCGAGTACCTCAAGCGCGTCATGGCCGATCTGCGCCAGACGCAGCGGCGTCTCCGCGATGTCGAGGAGAAGTCCCGCGAGCCGATCGCGATCGTGGCGATGAGCTGCCGCTTCCCCGGCGGTGTGCGGTCCCCGGAGGAGCTGTGGGAGCTGCTCGCCGGTGGCGGGGACGCCGTGAGCGCGTTCCCGGAGGACCGCGGCTGGGACCTGGCGGAGCTGTACGACCCGGACCCCGACCGCTCCGGCACCTCGTACGTCAAGGAGGGCGCGTTCCTCTCCGACGCGGGCGCCTTCGATCCCGCCTTCTTCGGGATCTCGCCGCGCGAGGCGCTGGCGATGGACCCGCAGCAGCGGCTGCTGCTGGAGACGTCGTGGGAGGCCATGGAGCGGGCCGGTATCACTCCGGCGTCGTTGCGCGGCAGCAAGGCCGGTGTCTTCGTGGGCACCAACGGTCAGGACTACACCGTCGCGCTGCGGCAGGCCCCGAAGGGCGTCGAGGGCTTCCTGGCCACCAGCGGCGCGGCCAGCGTGATGTCGGGTCGGCTCTCCTACACCTTCGGCTTCGAGGGACCCGCGGTGACGGTGGACACCGCCTGCTCGTCGTCGCTGGTGGCACTGCATCTCGCGGTGCAGTCCCTGCGGCAGGGGGAGTGCCCGCTCGCCCTCGCCGGTGGCGTGACCGTGATGTCCACGCCCGGCCTCTTCGTGGAGTTCAGCCGTCAGCGGGGTCTCGCGCCGGACGGCCGGTGCAAGGCGTTCGCGGCCGCCGCGGATGGCACGGGCTGGGGCGAGGGTGTGGGCATGCTGCTGCTGGAGCGGCTGTCGGACGCGCGGCGCAACGGCCACCCGGTGCTGGCGGTGGTGCGCGGCTCCGCCGTCAACCAGGACGGCAGCAGCAGCGGCCTGACCGTGCCCAACGGCATTTCCCAGCAACGCGTCATCCTTCAGGCCCTGGCCAACGCGCGGCTTTCGGCCGCCGAGGTGGACGCGGTCGAGGCCCATGGCACGGGTACGACGCTGGGCGACCCCATCGAGGCCCAGGCGCTGCTGGCCACCTACGGGCAGGACCGCGCGGACGGCCGGCCACTGCTGCTGGGGTCGGTGAAGTCCAACCTCGGCCACACCCAGGCGGCGGCGGGTGTGGCCGGTGTGATGAAGATGGTCCTGGCCATGCAACACGGTGCGCTGCCGAAGACCCTGCACGTCGATGAGCCGACGCCACACGTGGACTGGTCGGCCGGCGCGGTCGAGCTGCTGGCCGAGCAGGTCGCGTGGCCGGAGAGTGGCGAACCGCGCCGGGCCGGTGTGTCGGCCTTCGGCGTCAGCGGCACCAACGCCCATGTGGTGCTGGAGCAGGCGCCGGTCGGCGATGAGGACGCCGCGGCGGACGAGGGGGCGAGCGGGGACGACTCCGCGGTGGTGCCGTGGGTGCTGACGGCCCGTTCCGAGGCGGCGTTGCGGGCACAGGCGGGTCGGCTGGCGTCGTACGTGGGGGAGCGGGCGGAGCTGTCGGCCGGGGACGTCGGGTGGTCGCTGGCGACGACGCGTACCGTCTTCGAGCATCGTGCGGTGGTGCTGGCCGGGGACCGGGGCGCTTTGGCCGATGGGGTGGCTGCGCTGGCTGAGGGCCGGGATTCGGTGGGGTTGGTGCGGGGTGTGGTTGCGGGTGGTGATGGTCGTGCGGTGTTGGTGTTTCCGGGTCAGGGGTCGCAGTGGGTGGGGATGGCTGTGGGGTTGTTGGAGTCGTCTTCGGTGTTCGCGGAGCGGTTGGGGGAGTGTGCGGCGGCGTTGGCGCCGTTTGTGGAGTGGTCGTTGGTGGATGTGTTGGGTGATGAGGTGGCGCTCAGCCGTGTTGATGTGGTGCAGCCGGTGTTGTGGGCGGTGATGGTGTCGCTGGCGGAGGTGTGGCGGTCGTACGGTGTGGAGCCTGCGGCGGTGGTGGGTCATTCGCAGGGTGAGATCGCGGCGGCGTGTGTGGCGGGTGCGTTGTCGTTGGAGGATGCGGCGCGTGTGGTGGCGTTGCGGAGTAGGGCGTTGCGGGCGTTGTCGGGGCGTGGCGGGATGGTGTCGGTGTCGTTGCCGGTGGGGGAGGTGCGGGAGCGGCTGGGGGTGTGGGGTGAGCGGTTGTCGGTGGCGGCGGTGAACGGGCCCTCGGCGGTCGTGGTGTCCGGTGACGCCGATGCGTTGGATGAGCTGCTGGCCGTGTGTGAGGCGGAGGAGATCCGGGCGCGGCGTGTTCCGGTGGATTACGCCTCGCATTGTGCTCATGTGGAGGCCATCGAGGGCGAGTTGTTGCGGGAGCTGGCGGGGATCGACCCCCGGCCTTCGTTGGTGCCGTTCTATTCGACGGTGACCGGTGGAGTGCTGGATACGACCGGTCTGGATGCCGGGTACTGGTATCGCAATCTGCGTCAGACGGTGCGTTTTGACGAGGCCGTCCGGGCCCTGCTGGCGGATGGTTTCCAGGTGTTTGTCGAGGCCAGCGCCCATCCGGTGCTGACCATGGGTGTGGAGCAGACGGCCGAGGAGCATGGCACCCGTGTCACCGCGGTCGGTTCGCTGCGCCGCGACGAAGGCGGTCTGGAGCGGTTTGTCACCTCACTGGCCGAGGCGTATGTCGGCGGGGCGTCTGTCGATTGGTCCACAGTGTTCCGTGGGAGGGGCGCTCGGCAGGTGGAATTGCCGACCTATGCCTTCCAGCACCAGCACTACTGGATCGAGACTCCTTCGTCGGCCGTCGGCGATGTGACATCCGCCGGTCTGGGTTCGGCTGATCATCCGTTGTTGGGTGCGGTGGTGGGGTTGGCGGGCGGGGATGGGGCGTTGTTGACGGGGCGGTTGTCGTTGGTTTCGCATGGGTGGTTGGCTGATCATGCGGTGTGGGGTGTGGTGGTGGTGCCGGGGTCGGCGTTGGTGGAGTTGGTGTTGCGTGCGGGTGATGGGGTGGGGTGTGGGTGGTTGGAGGAGTTGACGTTGGAGGCGCCTTTGGTGGTGCCTGAGCGTGGTGGGGTGCGGGTGCAGTTGTCGGTGGGGGCGCCGGATGGGGTGGGTCGGCGTGTGGTGGGTGTGTTTTCGCAGGTGGAGGGTGAGGGGGAGGGGGTGTGGACGCGGCATGCGACGGGGGTGTTGTCGGTTGGTGTTCCTGTGGTGGCGGATGAGTATGAGTTGAGTGTGTGGCCGCCTGTTGGTGCGGTGGCGGTGGATGTGGGTGGTGTGTATGAGCGGTTGGCTGGGGTGGGTTTGGAGTATGGGCCGGTCTTTCAGGGGGTGCGGGCGGCGTGGCGTCGTGGTGGTGAGGTGTTCGCTGAGGTGGCGCTCGCGGAGGAGCAGCGGGCGGAGGCGGGGCGTTATGGTCTGCACCCGGCCCTCCTCGACGCCGCCCTGCA
>NZ_JACVYG010000013.1:178121-181497 GCF_014712245.1 Streptomyces sp. 5-10 | reverse complement strand
TCGGAATGTAACCGGGCGTTTCCCTAACGCAATGACCACCGAAACCCTATCGGGTTCTAGCGAACAAGCACACTCTTCAATTAAGTAAAGTGGAACTGATTCACCGGTGCGACTGTTCGCAACCCGGGAACCACACAGTGGACGCGAGCATCTGAGGACAAGCCCTCGGCCTATTAGTACCAGTCAACTCCACCGGTCACCCGGCTTCCATATCTGGCCTATCAACCCAGTCGTCTACTGGGAGCCTTAACCCATCAAGTGGGTGGGAGCCCTCATCTCGAAGCAGGCTTCCCGCTTAGATGCTTTCAGCGGTTATCCCTCCCGAACGTAGCCAACCAGCCATGCCCTTGGCAGAACAACTGGCACACCAGAGGTTCGTCCGTCCCGGTCCTCTCGTACTAGGGACAGCCCTTCTCAAGACTCCTACGCGCACAGCGGATAGGGACCGAACTGTCTCACGACGTTCTAAACCCAGCTCGCGTACCGCTTTAATGGGCGAACAGCCCAACCCTTGGGACCGACTCCAGCCCCAGGATGCGACGAGCCGACATCGAGGTGCCAAACCATCCCGTCGATATGGACTCTTGGGGAAGATCAGCCTGTTATCCCCGGGGTACCTTTTATCCGTTGAGCGACGGCGCTTCCACAAGCCACCGCCGGATCACTAGTCCCGACTTTCGTCCCTGCTCGACCCGTCGGTCTCACAGTCAAGCTCCCTTGTGCACTTACACTCAACACCTGATTGCCAACCAGGCTGAGGGAACCTTTGGGCGCCTCCGTTACCCTTTAGGAGGCAACCGCCCCAGTTAAACTACCCACCAGACACTGTCCCTGATCCGGATCACGGACCCAGGTTAGACATCCAGCACGACCAGAGTGGTATTTCAACAACGACTCCACACTAACTGGCGTCAGCGCTTCACAGTCTCCCACCTATCCTACACAAGCCGAACCGAACACCAATATCAAGCTATAGTAAAGGTCCCGGGGTCTTTCCGTCCTGCTGCGCGAAACGAGCATCTTTACTCGTAATGCAATTTCACCGGGCCTATGGTTGAGACAGTCGAGAAGTCGTTACGCCATTCGTGCAGGTCGGAACTTACCCGACAAGGAATTTCGCTACCTTAGGATGGTTATAGTTACCACCGCCGTTTACTGGCGCTTAAGTTCTCAGCTTCGCGGAATCGAAACCCCACTAACCGGTCCCCTTAACGTTCCAGCACCGGGCAGGCGTCAGTCCGTATACATCGCCTTACGGCTTCGCACGGACCTGTGTTTTTAGTAAACAGTCGCTTNGGCTTCGCACGGACCTGTGTTTTTAGTAAACAGTCGCTTCTCGCTGGTCTCTGCGGCCACCACCAGCTCAAGGAGCAAGTCCCATCACCAGCAATGGCCCCCCTTCTCCCGAAGTTACGGGGGCATTTTGCCGAGTTCCTTAACCATAGTTCACCCGAACGCCTCGGTATTCTCTACCTGACCACCTGAGTCGGTTTAGGGTACGGGCCGCCATGAAACTCGCTAGAGGCTTTTCTCGACAGCATAGGATCATCCACTTCACCACAATCGGCTCGGCATCAGGTCTCACCCTTACATGAGGGACGGATTTACCTACCCCTCGGGNTTAGGGTACGGGCCGCCATGAAACTCGCTAGAGGCTTTTCTCGACAGCATAGGATCATCCACTTCACCACAATCGGCTCGGCATCAGGTCTCAGACACATGCAAGGCGGATTTGCCTACCTTACGTCCTACACCCTTACCCCGGGACAACCACCGCCCGGGCTGGACTACCTTCCTGCGTCACCCCATCACTCACCTACTACAAGTCTGGTNTTCTCGACAGCATAGGATCATCCACTTCACCACAATCGGCTCGGCATCAGGTCTCAGACACATGCAAGGCGGATTTGCCTACCTTACGTCCTACACCCTTACCCCGGGACAACCACCGCCCGGGCTGGACTACCTTCCTGCGTCACCCCATCACTTACCTACTACCACCTTGGGCCGGCGGCTCCACCACTCCCCTTCACCCGAAGGATCCAGGGCGGCTTCACGGCCTTAGCATCAGAGGATTCGATACTGGGCGTNNNTACTACCACCTTGGGCCGGCGGCTCCACCACTCCCCTTCACCCGAAGGATCCAGGGCGGCTTCACGGCCTTAGCATCAGAGGATTCGATACTGGGCGTTTCAAAGCGGGTACCGGAATATCAACCGGTTGTCCATCGACTACGCCTGTCGGCCTCGCCTTAGGTCCCGACTTACCCTGGGCAGATCAGCTTGACCCAGGAACCCTTAGTCAATCGGCGCACACGTTTCCCACGTGTGTATCGCTACTCATGCCTGCATTCTCACTCGTGAACCATCCACAACTCGCTTACACGGCTGCTTCACCCGGCACACGACGCTCCCCTACCCATCACAACGGCCGTTAAGCCTNNNCGCTACTCATGCCTGCATTCTCACTCGTGAACCATCCACAACTCGCTTACACGGCTGCTTCACCCGGCACACGACGCTCCCCTACCCATCACAACGGCCGTTAAGCCTCATGCTGCAATGACACGACTTCGGCGGTACGCTTGAGCCCCGCTACATTGTCGGCGCGGAATCACTTGACCAGTGAGCTATTACGCACTCTTTCAAGGATGGCTGCTTCTAAGCCAACCTCCTGGTTGTCTCTGCGACTCCACATCCTTTCCCACTTAGCGTACGCTTAGGGGCCTTAGTCGATGCTCTGGGCTGTTTCCCTCTCGACCATGGAGCTTATCCCCCACAGTCTCACTGCCGCGCTCTCACTTACCGGCATTCGGAGTTTGGCTAAGGTCAGTAACCCGGTAGGGCCCATCGCCTATCCAGTGCTCTACCTCCGGCAAGAAACACACGACGCTGCACCTAAATGCATTTCGGGGAGAACCAGCTATCACGGAGTTTGATTGGCCTTTCACCCCTAACCACAGGTCATCCCCCAGGTTTTCAACCCTGGTGGGTTCGGTCCTCCACGAAGTCTTACCTCCGCTTCAACCTGCCCATGGCTAGATCACTCCGCTTCGGGTCTTGAGCGCGCTACTAAACCGCCCTATTCGGACTCGCTTTCGCTACGGCTTCCCCACACGGGTTAACCTCGCAACACACCGCAAACTCGCAGGCTCATTCTTCAAAAGGCACGCAGTCACGAGACACCAGCAAGCTGATGTCCGACGCTCCCACGGCTTGTAGGCACACGGTTTCAGGTACTATTTCACTCCGCTCCCGCGGTACTTTTCACCATTCCCTCACGGTACTATCCGCTATCGGTCACCAGGGAATATTTAGGCTTAGCGGGTGGTCCCGCCAGATTCACACGGGATTTCTCGGGCCCCGTGCTACTTGGG
>NZ_JACVYG010000013.1:177743-178098 GCF_014712245.1 Streptomyces sp. 5-10 | reverse complement strand
CCCACAACCCCGCATGCGCAACCCCTGCCGGGTATCACACACATACGGTTTAGCCTCATCCAGTTTCGCTCGCCACTACTCCCGGAATCACGGTTGTTTTCTCTTCCTGCGGGTACTGAGATGTTTCACTTCCCCGCGTTCCCTCCACACTGCCTATGTGTTCAGCAGCGGGTGACAGCCCATGACGACTGCCGGGTTTCCCCATTCGGACACCCCCGGATCACAGCTCGGTTGACAGCTCCCCGGGGCCTATCGCGGCCTCCCACGTCCTTCATCGGTTCCTGGTGCCAAGGCATCCACCGTGCGCCCTTAAAAACTTGGCCACAGATGCTCGCGTCCACTGTGCAGTTCTCAA
>NZ_JACVYG010000013.1:0-177718 GCF_014712245.1 Streptomyces sp. 5-10 | reverse complement strand
TGCAGTCGGCTATGTGCTCCTTAGAAAGGAGGTGATCCAGCCGCACCTTCCGGTACGGCTACCTTGTTACGACTTCGTCCCAATCGCCAGTCCCACCTTCGACGGCTCCCTCCACAAGGGTTGGGCCACCGGCTTCGGGTGTTACCGACTTTCGTGACGTGACGGGCGGTGTGTACAAGGCCCGGGAACGTATTCACCGCAGCAATGCTGATCTGCGATTACTAGCGACTCCGACTTCATGGGGTCGAGTTGCAGACCCCAATCCGAACTGAGACCGGCTTTTTGAGATTCGCTCCACCTCACGGCTTCGCAGCTCATTGTACCGGCCATTGTAGCACGTGTGCAGCCCAAGACATAAGGGGCATGATGACTTGACGTCGTCCCCACCTTCCTCCGAGTTGACCCCGGCAGTCTCCTGTGAGTCCCCATCACCCCGAAAGGCATGCTGGCAACACAGAACAAGGGTTGCGCTCGTTGCGGGACTTAACCCAACATCTCACGACACGAGCTGACGACAGCCATGCACCACCTGTACACCGACCACAAGGGGGNTTTCCGGTGTATGTCAAGCCTTGGTAAGGTTCTTCGCGTTGCGTCGAATTAAGCCACATGCTCCGCCGCTTGTGCGGGCCCCCGTCAATTCCTTTGAGTTTTAGCCTTGCGGCCGTACTCCCCAGGCGGGGAACTTAATGCGTTAGCTGCGGCACGGACAACGTGGAATGTCGCCCACACCTAGTTCCCAACGTTTACGGCGTGGACTACCAGGGTATCTAATCCTGTTCGCTCCCCACGCTTTCGCTCCTCAGCGTCAGTATCGGCCCAGAGATCCGCCTTCGCCACCGGTGTTCCTCCTGATATCTGCGCATTTCACCGCTACACCAGGAATTCCGATCTCCCCTACCGAACTCTAGCCTGCCCGTATCGAATGCAGACCCGGAGTTAAGCCCCGGGCTTTCACATCCGACGCGACAAGCCGCCTACGAGCTCTTTACGCCCAATAATTCCGGACAACGCTTGCGCCCTACGTATTACCGCGGCTGCTGGCACGTAGTTAGCCGGCGCTTCTTCTGCAGGTACCGTCACTTGCGCTTCTTCCCTGCTGAAAGAGGTTTACAACCCGAAGGCCGTCATCCCTCACGCGGCGTCGCTGCATCAGGCTTGCGCCCATTGTGCAATATTCCCCACTGCTGCCTCCCGTAGGAGTCTGGGCCGTGTCTCAGTCCCAGTGTGGCCGGTCGCCCTCTCAGGCCGGCTACCCGTCGTCGCCTTGGTAGGCCATCACCCCACCAACAAGCTGATAGGCCGCGGGCTCATCCTGCACCGCCGGAGCTTTCCACCACCAGACCATGCGGTCGGCAGTCGTATCCGGTATTAGACCCCGTTTCCAGGGCTTGTCCCAGAGTGCAGGGCAGATTGCCCACGTGTTACTCACCCGTTCGCCACTAATCCCCGGCCGAAACCGGTTCATCGTTCGACTTGCATGTGTTAAGCACGCCGCCAGCGTTCGTCCTGAGCCAGGATCAAACTCTCCGTGAATGCTTCCGGGCTATCCCGGCAACACTGCACGAGAGCGGAACCACCAGAGGAATAGTCCGATGGTTCACAGCGTCCTCGCTGTGTTTTTTCTTCAAAGGAACCTCGTCCAAACGATGGACGGGGTATCAACATATCTGGCGTTGACTTTTGGCACGCTGTTGAGTTCTCAAGGAACGGACGCTTCCTTCGAAACCGTTTCACCGGTTTCTCCGGGCGCTTCCCTTCGGTGTTTCCAACCTTACCAGACCCGATTTCCGGTCGTTTCCGATCCGAATTCCGTTTCCGGCCCCCTGCTGGAGCGGGGTCTTTCGCGCCTTCCGGCGTGTCCACTACTTTAGCGAATTTCCCTCCCGGCTCCTAATCGGAGCCCCGGGCCCTGATTTCGCGCAGCGAAAGAAGACCCTGTTCGGGAATCGTCGTAGTGGTTGGCCGCTCCGGGGCGGCGATGACCCGATCCTGGGATCGTGACGACAGCGCTGCCCGTCTCAAGCGGCTCGGGCTACGTTAGGCGTCCCGTCCAGCAGAGTCAAGTTCCGACCTGACGGCGCGTCGAATTCCGGCGACGCGGGGTGTGGGCACGGTAGGGGCTCACCGAGGGATCGCCGTCGATCCAGAAGCGCCAGGGGTGGGTTGCGCCCTCGCCGCCCACGCCGGTGCGCGGGCCGCTGAGCACCTGCTCGGGCCGGGCGGGGTGGCCGGTGAGTATGGAGAGCGGGGCATCGGGGCTGCCGCACACATCGCTGCCGTCCAGTCTGCGGTCCACGCCCAGGGCCGTGGCCAGCCGGGCCGGGCCCTTGGCCAGCTCATGGTCGTTGCGCGCCTTCGGCCTGCGCTGATGGGCCCACTCATGGCCGTGCAGCACCTCGCCCGCGCGCAGCAGCACCCCGCTGGCGTGGCCCTCCGGTCCGCAGACCAGGTTGAGGCAGTGCCACATGCCATAGGTGAAGTAGACATACGCATGCCCCGGGGGGCCGAACATCACGGCGTTGCGCTCGGTGCGGCCACGGTAGGCGTGCGAGCCGGGGTCCGCCGGGCCCGCGTACGCCTCGACCTCGGTCAGGCGCAATTCGATCGGTCCCTCCGGGGTACGGCGGACCAGGACGCGGCCCAGGAGGTCGGGCGCGACCTCGAGCACGGGTCGGTCGAAGAAGGCACGGTCGAGAGGGGTGCGGTCAGGTCCTGCTGTCACGCGCCCCGAGCGTAGTGGAACAGATATGAACCGGTGGTTGGAGGCGGCACCGGTCCGCTGGAAGGGTATGAGCCGCGGAACCGCCCACGGCCGTTTCGCGTTTCTAGGTGTCAACAGTGATCGAATGCGATCGAGTCAAGACGCAGTCGCGTCCTTGAGAGGGAGAACATGGGCTTCAAGAAGCTGCTCGCGAGTCTGGGCGCCGGTGGCGCTTCGGTGGAGACGGTGTTGACCGAGGAGAACGTCGTCCCGGGCGGCATTGTGCAGGGCGAGGTCCGGATCCAGGGCGGTTCGGTCGCGCAGCAGATCGAGGGGCTCTCGGTCGGGCTGCAGGCGCGGGTCGAGGTGGAGGGCAACGACCAGGAGTACAAGCAGGACGTGGAGTTCACCCGGCAGCAGCTGGGGGGCGCGTTCGAGGTGCAGCCGGGCGCGGTGCACGCGGTGCAGTTCGGCCTGGAGATTCCGTGGGAGACCCCGATCACCATGTTCATGGGCCGCCACCTGACCGGCATGAACGTGGGGGTGACCACCGAGCTGGCGATCGCGCGCGCGGTGGACTCGGGCGACCTTGACCCGGTCAATGTGCATCCGCTCCCCGCCCAGCAGGCGATCCTGGACGCCTTCGGCGCCCTCGGCTTCCGGTTCAAGAGCGCCGACCTGGAGCGCGGGCACATCCGTGGCACCCGCCAGCGGCTGCCCTTCTACCAGGAGATCGAGTTCTACGCGCCGGAGCAGTACCGGGGCCTGAACCAGGTGGAGTTGTCCTTCGTCGCGGACGACCGCGAGATGGACGTGGTGCTGGAGATGGACAAGAAGCCGGGGCTGTTCTCCGAGGGCAGTGACACCTACCGGTCGTTCACCATGAACCTGGCCACCTTCCAGGACACCGACTGGGCCGCGTACCTGAACCAGTGGCTCGCCCAGGTCGGCGGCAAGCGCAACTGGTTCTGAGGTTCCCCTCCCCGGACCGGACTTCCGCGCGGGGCGTGCACCGAAGGCAGCTCGGTGCACGCCCCGCGTCCGTGTGTGAGGGCCCGGCGTCCGTGTGTGAGGGCCCCGCGTCGGTGTGCGAGGGCCCCACGGTCCCCGGCAGGGCCGTCCTCGTACCCTCAGGGGCCTCGTACCCTCAGGGGCCGTCGTCGTAGCGCACCACCAGGGGCCGTCCCCGCGCCGCCCAGTACGCCTCCGCGTCGGCCAGGATGTCCGCCGCGATCGCGGCGGCGTCGGGGTCCGCGTCGCGGAAGGCCGGCCAGCCCTGGATGTCCAGCAGACAGCCGCTGGGCTCGCCGCCCTCGGCCCACCAGGACAGATCGGTCACGCAGTCGGCGAGGGCATCCCAATTCCGCCCGTACCAGTCGGGGAAGCGCAGGTCCCTGGCGCAGCGGGCGAGGAAGCCGTCCTTGTCCGTCACGCCGTCGAGGCGCAGGTGGAGGGCGAGGGTGGGGCCGGTCATGGGCGCCATGGTGCCAGTCCGCCGGGCACCGGTCTCGTTAGGCTGGCCGCGCAGATGATCCACTGCGACTACGAGGAGGTTCTCGACGTGTCCGAGCAGAACCGGCCCCCGCTCCCCCATGACTTCCATCCGCCGGTGCCGTCGTTCACGGTGGTGAGCGACGATGTGGCACCGGGCGGCACGCTCAAGTCCGCTCAGGTGCATGCGGAGGGGAACACCTCTCCGCAGCTGCGCTGGGAGGGTTTCCCGGAGGGGACGAAGAGCTTCGCCGTGACGTGCTTCGACCCGGACGCGCCGACGGGCAGCGGGTTCTGGCACTGGGTGGTGTTCGACATCCCGGCCACGGTCACCGAGCTTCCGGCGGGTGCGGGCAGCGGTGGCTTCACGGGCCTGCCCGCGGGTGCCGTCCAGGCGCGTAACGACTACGGGACGCGTGACTTCGGCGGGGCCGCGCCGCCGCCCGGGGACGGTCCGCACCGCTATGTGTTCACCGTCTACGCGGTGGACACCGAGAAGCTGGGCCCGGACGCGGACGCCTCGCCCGCGGTGGTCGGCTTCAATCTGCGGTTCCACACGCTGGGCCGGGCCCAGTTGATCGGGGAGTACGAGGTGCCTGCCGCGGGCTGACGCGGCGAAATTGCGTTGTTCTCGGCCAGGCTCCCGGCCAGAGTTGATCCCGGTCCCGCCGATCTCCGGCGCGGGACCGGGACACCGGGATGCGGGGGTGGTCGGGATGCGCGAGACGCTGGTACTGAACGCGAGCTTCGAGCCGCTGGCGACGGTCACGCTGCGGCGCGCCGTGGTGCTGGTCCTCCAGGACAAGGCCGTCGTCGAACACGCCCACCCGGGGCTGCGGGTGCGGGCCGCGGACGTCGATCTGCCGTTGCCACGGGTGATCCGGCTCTGCCGTTACGTACGGGTGCCGTTCCGAAGACGTGCCCCGTGGTCGCGGCGCGGGGTGCTGGTCCGGGACCAGCACCGGTGCGCGTACTGCGGCCGCCGGGCGACGACCGTGGACCATGTGGTGCCGCGGTCGCGCGGGGGCGGGGACACCTGGCTGAATACGGTCGCCTCGTGTGCCGAGGACAACCACCGTAAGGCGGACCGGACTCCGGAGCAGGCGGGGATGCGGCTGCTCAAGGCTCCGTTCGAGCCGACGCCCTCGGATGCGCTGCTGCTGGCGCTGGGGGCGGCGGAGCGGGACGGTCTGCCGGAGTGGCTGGCGCTGCCCGCCTGAGTCCCATCCGCTGGCGGAAGGCGGCTGGAGGGCCGCCCCGCCGCCGTCCGTTCAGTCGATCGTGGGCTGTTCGCGGCGCGGGGCGGGCTCCTTACCGGTGGCGGTGGGGGTGCCACCGCCGTTCCCGCCGCCGGTCAACGGGCCGAAGTTGCCCATGGCCCCGCCGAGGCCCTTGAGGGCGTCGCCGATCTCGCTGGGCACGATCCAGAGCTTGTTGGCGTCGCCCTCGGCGATCTTCGGCAGCATCTGGAGGTACTGGTACGAGAGCAGCTTCTGGTCCGGGTCTCCTGCGTGGATGGACTCGAAGACCGTACGGATGGCCTGGGCCTCGCCCTCGGCGCGCAGCGCGGCGGCCTTGGACTCACCCTCGGCCCGCAGGATCGCGGACTGCTTCTCGCCCTCGGCGCGCAGGATCTCGGACTGCCGGACACCTTCGGCCTGGAGGATCGCGGCGCGCTTGTCACGGTCGGCGCGCATCTGCTTCTCCATCGAGTCCTGGATGGAGGTGGGCGGCTCGATGGCCTTGAGCTCGACGCGGTTGACGCGGATGCCCCACTTGCCGGTGGCCTCGTCGAGGACGCCGCGCAGCGCCGCGTTGATCTCCTCGCGGGAGGTCAGGGTGCGCTCGAGGTCCATGCCGCCGATGATGTTCCGCAGGGTGGTGACGGTCAGCTGCTCGATCGCCTGGATGTAGCTGGCCACTTCGTAGGTGGCGGCGCGGGCGTCGGTCACCTGGTAGTAGATGACGGTGTCGATGTTCACCACCAGGTTGTCCTGGGTGATCACCGGCTGCGGGGGGAAGGGCACGACCTGTTCACGGAGGTCGACGCGGTTGCGGATCGAGTCGATGAACGGGACGACGATGTTGAGGCCCGCGTTGAGGGTGCGTGTGTAGCGTCCGAAGCGCTCCACGATGGCGGCACTGGCCTGCGGGATGACCTGGATCGTCTTGATCAGTGCGATGAAGACCAGCACCACGAGGATGATCAGGACGATGATGATCGGTTCCACAGCGGCTCCCCGTGCCCTTCATGCGGCGATTCGGATGGTCGGGATGATCAAGTCTGGCGGTTCCCGAGGGTGGAGTCTGTCAGATTCTCGGCCGACTCCGCAGCTCAACCGGGGCGCCCTCAACTCTTGGTAGGACACTCCGGTACGGCGTCTACATGACGACGGCCGTCGCACCGTCGATCTCCACCACGTCGACCTGCTGCCCTGGTTCGTAAGCCTGGCCGGGGTCGAGCGAGCGCGCGGACCACACTTCGCCCGCGAGCTTGATCCGGCCGCCTCCGCCGTCGTCGACGCGCTCGAGGACGACGGCCTGGCGGCCTTTCAGCGCCTCGATGCCGCTGCGCAGCTCGGGCTGCTGTCGGCGGCTGCGGACCGCCATCGGGCGCACGACGGCGACCAGTGCCACGGAGACGGCGCAGAAGACGACGACCTGGAGCACGACGCCGCCGCCGAGCGCATCGGTGATGGCACCGGCCACGGCGCCGACCGCGACCATCCCGAATTCGGGCATCGCGGTCAGCACGAGCGGGATGCCCAGCCCTACGGCGGCGATCAGCCACCACACCCATGGATCCACATGGTCATGGTAGTTGTCCCACGTCGCCGGGGACAGTGCGCGGATCACCTGCCGGTGGCACGGTGGGCGCAGGGGGCGGACATCAGGTCAGCGGCAGGCCCTGGGCGGTCCAGCGGTCGCCGTTGCGCTCGACGACCAGCGGGAGGCCGAAGCAGCGGGAGAGGTTGCGGGAGGTCAGTTCGGTCTCGACCGGGCCCGCGGTGAGCACCTTCCCCTGGCGGATCATCAGAACGTGGGTGAAGCCGGGGGGGATTTCCTCGACATGATGTGTCACCATGATCATCGACGGGGCGAGCGGGTCGCGGGCGAGCCGTCCGAGGCGGCGGACGAGGTCCTCGCGGCCACCGAGGTCGAGTCCGGCCGCGGGCTCGTCGAGGAGCAACAGCTCGGGGTCGGTCATCATGGCGCGGGCGATGAGGGTGCGCTTGCGCTCGCCCTCGGAGAGGGTGCCGAACTTCCGGTCGAGGTACTCGTTCATGCCGAGGCGGTCGAGGAAGGCGCGGGCGCGGGTCTCGTCGACCGCGTCGTAGTCCTCCTGCCAGTGGGCCGTCATGCCGTACGCGGCGGTGAGGACGGTCTGCAGGACGGTCTGGCTGCGGGGGAGCTTCTCGGCCATGGCGATGCCCGCCATGCCGATGCGCGGGCGCAGCTCGAAGACGTCGACGCCGCCGAGCCGCTCGCCGAGGATCCGGGCGCTTCCGGCGCTCGGGAAGAGATAGCTGGAGGCGAGGTTGAGGAGGGTGGTCTTGCCGGCGCCGTTGGGCCCGAGGATGACCCAGCGCTCTCCTTCTTTGATCGACCAGGAGACCTCGTCCACCAGAGCCCGCCCATCGCGGACCACCGATACGTCCAGCAGCTCCAGAACCTCGCTCATGAGCGCGTTGTCTCCCATTGCAGTCTCGAGTCGTGCGTGCGCCTGTGGGCGCAGCCCCCTGAGGAAAACCTACGCCACACGTTGTCGGTGGCAGTCCTTAGGCTGGTTCCATGCTCGATGAACCACGCTCAGGGCGCCTCGCAGCTTGGGGAAATGCCCTTCTCGCCGGACTTGTCTCCCCCGATGAGGCGGCGCATCGCATCGCGGGTGAGGACGCGTCGCACCGGGTGACCGGGCTTCCTGGGGAGTCCGGGCAGGTGGGGCTCACGCTGGCGCTGGGGCGGCTGCGGGCGCTCGGGGCCAAGGGGCTGCGGGTGGCGCTGCCCATAGCGGGGCATCCCCTGGGGCTGAGCGGTCCGCCGGAGTTCAACGCCCACGCGCTGGAGGCGGGCGAGGCGGTGATCGCCACCGGGGCGGCGCTCGGCCTGGTGCCCGAGGTGTCGGCGGCCGGGCCCGAGGGCGATCAGCACATCGAGGTGGTGTGGCGGTGCCAGGCCGTGCGGGAGGCGCCGCCGGCCGATGTGCCGTCGCTGAGCGAGGCCGAGCGGGAGCTGGCGGAGGCGCTGCGGGAGGCCACGGAGGTGCTCTCGCGGCTGAACGTGGCGGGGTCGGGCCCGGTGGCCGAGGCGGCCCTGGAGGCGTATCGGGCGCGGGCCGAGCGGGGGCGCGAGGTGCTGGCCCCGGGCTATCCGCCGCGTGCCATACGGGTGCTGGAGCTGGCGCAGCGGGTGGGTGCGCTGGTGGACATCGCGCATATGGCGGGTGGGGACGGCCGGGAGCACGGCGGGGCGGTGAGCGCGTCGGAGATCACGGCGCGGTCCGAGGCGCTGCGGCCGGTGGAGCGCACCTCGCGACGGGCCCAGGTGGCGGCGTACAACGCGTATGTGGAGGAGCGCGAGCGCGGCGGTCTCTGACCGCCGCGGGGGTGTTACGGGGCCCGGAGGCCGTCATGGGGCCGGCCCCGGAGGCGGGTGCCTCCGGGGCCGGCCGGTGGTGCGTCGGGATATCCGCCAGGGGGTCGGTCAGCGGACGCAGGGGACGCCGAGCGCCGGGTTCATGGACCCGATGACCGAGATGGTGTTGCTGCAGACGTTCACGGGCACGTGGACGGGCGCCTGAATGTTGTTGCCGGAGACGGCACCCGGGGACATCGTGGCCCCACCGTCGGCCTGGGGGCCCTGGGCGGAGGCGACACCGGCACCGGCGACGGCGAGTCCGCCGGCCACGATCGTGAGGGCAGCGAACCTCTTGATGTTCTTCACTTCTCAAGACCCTTCATTCATCAGCGCATCACCGCGGCGGTCCGCCGCGGTACGCCGTGAAGAACGGCCCGGCCCATGGCGAGTTGCGCTGTTCGAGTGATCGCCACACGTTGGTGTGATTTCACGGAGAAACGCTGTTCATGCCCCGATCCCGTGTCGTACCGCCCATAGGGCGGCCTGAGTGCGATCGGCAAGATCCAGTTTCATAAGAATGTTGGACACATGGGTTTTCACGGTCTTTTCGGACAACACCAGCGCGCGGGCGATCTCCCGGTTGGACCGTCCATCCGCTATCAGCGCCAGCACCTCGCGTTCGCGCTCGGTGAGTGACCCGCCGCGCCCCTGGCCGCCGCCGTCCTCCTGGGAGAGCAGTGCGAGGGCCACCTCGGGCTGGAGCAGCACATGCCCGGAGTGGACGGACCGGATGGCGCGGGCCAGCGCCTCGGGGTCCACGTCCTTGTAGACATAGCCCGCGGCGCCCGCGCGCAGGGCGGGGACCACGGTGCGCTTCTCGGTGAAGCTCGTCACCACCAGCACCCGGGCGGGGTTGTCGAGGCCGCGCAGGGTGCGCAGCGCCTCGATCCCGTCGAGGCCGGGCATCTTCACGTCCATGAGGACGACGTCGGGGCGCAGCTCCTCGGCGCGGGCGACGCCCTCCTCGCCGTCCGACGCCTCGCCGACCACCTCGATGTCGTCCTGGACCTGGAGGAAGGTCCGCAGGCCGCGCCGCACCACCTGGTGGTCGTCGACGAGCAGCACCCGAATCCGTGCCGGGTCAGCCACCGGGCACCTCCATCTCGATCACGGTGCCCTTGCCGGGCGCCGACTCCACCGTCAGACCGCCGCCGACGCCGCCGGCCCGGTCCCGCATCGACACCAGCCCGAGGTGGCGCCCGGCGCGCCGTACGGCCGAGGGGTCGAATCCCCTGCCGTCGTCGGCGACGCGGAGCCGGGCGCCCTGGCCGTGCCGGGCGAGGGTGACGTCCACCTGCCGCGCGTCGGCGTGGCGCAGCGCGTTGTGCAGGGCCTCCTGGGCCACCCGCAGCACCGCCTCCTCCTGGGCGGCGGGCAGCGCCCGCATGCCGTGCGAGGCGAAGGTGACACGGGCGGAGTGGGCCCGGTCGAGCACCTGGACCTGGGTCCTGAGGGTCGCCACCAGGCCGTCCTCGTCGAGGGCGGCGGGGCGCAGCTCCACGACGGCGGAGCGCAGCTCGTCGGCGGCCTCCGCGGCGAGCAGCGCGATCTGCTGGAGCTCGTCCTTGGCGCGGCCGGGGTCGCGGTCCACCAGGGCCGTGGCCGCCTGGGCGGTCAGCCGCAGCGAGAAGAGCTTCTGGGAGACCGCGTCGTGCAGCTCGTGGGCGAGCCTGGCCCGCTCCCCCGCGATGGTGAGCTCGCGGCTGCGCTCGTAGAGCCGGGCGTTGGTCAGGGCGATGGCGGCGTGCTGGGCCAGGATCGACAGCAGTTCCTCGTCCTCGGCGGTGAAACCGCAGCCGCCCTCGGGCTTGGGGCATCGCTTGTTGGCGAGGAATACCGCGCCGAGAACTTCATCGCCGTCGGCAATGGGAAGTCCCAAGAAATCCGACATAACGGGATGAGCTACGGGCCATCCCTCAAAACGGGCATCCAACCGCACATCGGCGAGTCGCTGCGGAGTGGCGTCCTTGAGCATCGCGGCGAGAATGCCGTGCTGCCGGGGCAGCGGCCCGATGGCCTTCCACTGCTCCTCGCTCACCCCGTCTACTACGAACTGGGCGAAACCTCCGTGATCATCCGGAACCCCCAGAGCGGCATACTCCGCATCGAGCAGCTCACGGGCGGACACAACGATGGTCTTTAGGACATCACGGACTTCCAGATGTCGGCTCATGGCGAGCAGCGCCGCGCTCACCCGGCTCAGCCCGGCCTCGGCGCCGCCGCTCCGTCCTTTCGTCATGGGCATTACCGTACCCACCGCCATCCGGTGGGCATATCGGCCGGTCGGCGGCCACCTGATAAGACCTGAGCCCTAGGTCGAACGGCGCACACGAGGCCCCCAAAGGGGCTGTTACACGGGTGGAAAAAACAAACACCCTGAGCATTTGCGTGGGCACAGCGCGCAATATGAGAAGCTCCGCGATGTGAGCCCGGACACACGACCTAAATCACGTACGAACGTGCTTAGTGGACGTTTCATAGGCGACTGAGCGGGGATGACGGCCGTCCGCGTGGGCATGAACGGCCTACTTATCCACTAAGCAGCATCGTATGTCACGCCTTTGCGACAGCTTTTTGCGGCAGCTAAGAATTTCACCCAGTCGCACGGCGCCGTAGATCCAGGAACGGCGCTCTGCGCGCCGATTTGGCCTGCGACTCAAGCGATTGGAAGAGGTCTACTCCGCCATGCCCCTGCCCCACATCCCCGGTTACAACCGTCTCACCAAGACGCACAAGTACTCCGCCGCCGGAATCGCGGCCGCCGGTGCGGCCGCCATAGCCTTCGCGGTCGTCCCCGGCGGTGACGCCGGTGCCAAGACCACGGCCCAGGACCTGCCGAACAAGCCGGTCGCCCTCACCTCTCAGAAGGCCGACGCCCAGGCCCACCACGAGGCCCTGACGAAGCAGTCCGCCCTCGCCGCCAAGCAGGCCAAGGAAGAGGCCGCGAAGAAGGCCGCGGCGAAGAAGGCCGCGGCGGAGGCCGCCGCGAAGAAGGCGGCGGAAGAGGCCGCCGCGAAGAAGGCCGCCGAGGCCCAGGCCGCCAAGGAGCGCGCCGCCAAGCAGGCCGCGAGCCGCTCCGCCACGCGTATCGAGACGGTCGCCGACACCACCAAGAAGACCTACCCGGACAACCTCGACGGCTGGATCCGGGAATCCCTCGACATCATGAAGGAGAAGGGCATCCCCGGCTCCTACGAGGGCATCCACCGCAACATCATCCGGGAGTCCGGCGGCAACCCGCGCGCCATCAACCTGTGGGACATCAACGCCCAGAACGGCGTGCCCTCCAAGGGCCTGCTCCAGGTAATAGCCCCGACCTTCAAGCAGTACCACGTCGAGGGCACCTCCTGGGACCCGTACGACCCGGTCGCGAACATCACCGCCGCCTGCAACTACGCCGCCGCGCGGTACGGCTCGATGGACAACGTGAACGGCCCGTACTGAGCCCGAACGGCCCGTACCAAGTCCGAACGGCCCGTCATGGACCCGGCGTCGCGACGCCGAAGGGCGACGGCACCCCCTGTGTGCGAGGGGTGCCGTCGCCCTTTTCCGTGACCGAGGTGGCGGCTACTTGCGCATGACCTCCGGCTCATGGCGGCGCAGCAGCCGTGCGACCGCGATGCCGCACACGATGCCCAGGACGATCAGCGCGACCATGTCGATGCCCCACTGGGTGGTGGTGTGCTCCCACAGCGGGTCGGTGTCCAGGGGCTTCTTGCTGTCCCACGGCGCCATCATGTGGCCGGCGCCCGGGCCGAGGTCCAGCGTGGCACCGGCCGCGCCGATCGCCCAGCGGGACGGCATCAGCCAGGCGAACTGCTCCACGCCCGGCGATCCGAAGATCTTGAACAGCACACCGGTGAAGACCACCTGGACGATCGCGAACATGACCAGCAGCGGCATGGTCTTCTCGGCGGTCTTCACCAGGGACGAGATGACCAGGCCCACCATCATCGAGGTGAAGCCGATCGCGATGACGGCCACGCAGAGCTCGGCGGCCGGCGGCATCAGCAGGCCCTCTTCGGGCAGCTTGCGCGTCGAGAGACCGATGGCGGAGATGATGACGCCCTGGCATGCGGTGATCACGCCGAGCACGATCACCTTGGACATCAGATACGCGGAGCGGGACAGGCCGACCGCCCGTTCCCGTTCGTAGATGACCCGTTCCTTGATCAGTTCTCGTACGGAGTTGGCCGCGCCGGTGAAACACATGCCGACCACCAGGATCAGCAGCACCGTCCCCGCGGCCTGGTTGAAACTACCCTTCGGGGCCATCTGGAGGCCGAACTTCGCCGGGATGACGACGCTCACCGACCCCAGCACGGCGGGCAGGATCACCATCAGCCCCATGAAGCCCTTGTCGGAGCCGATCACCGACAGATAGCGGCGGATCAGCGTCCACAGCTGCGAGCCCCAGCTCTGCGACTTCTGCATCCGGGCCGGCGGCGCCTGGACGTTCACCGACTGCGGGGCCACGGAGTCCAGATCCGCGGCGTACATCTGGTAGTGCTGCGAACCGCGCCAGCGGCCCGCCCAGTCGTAGTCGCGGTAGTTCTCGAACGCCGAGAAGACATCCGCCCAGCTGTCGTAGCCGAAGAAGTTGAGCGCCTCGTCCGGCGGGCCGAAGTACGCGACCGAACCGCCCGGCGCCATCACCAGGAGCTTGTCGCACAGCGCCAGCTCGGCGACCGAGTGGGTGACCACCAGCACGGTGCGGCCGTCGTCGGCCAGACCGCGCAGCAGCTGCATGACATCGCGGTCCATGCCCGGGTCGAGGCCGGAGGTCGGCTCGTCCAGGAAGATCAGCGACGGCTTGGTGAGCAGCTCCAGCGCGACCGAGACCCGCTTGCGCTGACCGCCGGAGAGGGCGGTGACCTTCTTCTCCCGGTGGATGTCCAGCTTGAGCTCGCGCAGCACCTCGTCGATCCGGGCCTCGCGCTCGGCCTCGGCGGTGTCACCGGGGAAGCGGAGCTTGGCCGCGTAGCGCAGGGCCTTCTGGACGGTCAGCTCCTTGTGCAGGATGTCGTCCTGGGGCACCAGACCGATGCGCTGGCGCAGCTCGGCGAACTGCTTGTAGAGGTTCCGGTTGTCGTAGAGGACATCGCCCTGGTTGGCCGGGCGGTAGCCGGTGAGCGCCTTGAGCAGCGTGGACTTACCGGAGCCGGACGGGCCGATGACCGCGACGAGGGACTTCTCCGGGACGCCGAAGGAGACGTCCTTGAGGATCTGCTTGCCGCCGTCGACCGTCACCGTCAGATGGCGGGCCGAGAAGGAGACCTCACCGGTGTCGACGAACTCCTCGAGGCGATCGCCGACCAGCCGGAAGGTGGAGTGACCGACGCCGACGGTGTCGGTGGGGCCGATGATCTGCTGCCGGACCGGCTGACCGTTGACATAGGTGCCGTTGTGGCTGCCGAGGTCGCGTATCTCGAAGCGGCCGTCGGGCAGCGCCCGGAACTCGGCGTGGTGGCGCGAGACCTGCAGATCGGAGACGACCAGGTCGTTCTCCAGCGCACGACCGATCCGCATCACCCGGCCGGCGGCCAGCTGGTGGAAGGTGGTCGGGCTGCGGTCGCCCTGGGCGGTCGCGGTGCCGGCCGCCGGGCCGGAGGGACCGGCGCCGGGGCCGCTCTGCGCGAGGTTGCTCTGCGGGGCCTGGGGCTGCGGCTGCTGGTGCGGCTGGGGGGCCTGCTGCGGCTGCTGATGGGGCGCCTGCTGCTGCGGGATGAACGGCTGCTGCTGATGCGGGGCCTGGGGCTGCTGCCAGCCTTGGGGCTGCGCCTGCGGCTGCCCTTGGGGCGGCTGGCCGCCCTGCTGCGGCCAGCCGCCGGGGCCGGGCTGCTGCGGCGGCGGCTGGGCGGGGGGCTGCTGGCCCTGGTGGGCCTGCTGACCCTGCTGGGGCATGCCCATCGCCGCCTGCCCGCCGTACGCGCCCGCGGCACCCATCGAGGGGGCACCGCCGCCGGAAACGCTGAGCCGGGGGCCGTCGGTGGCATTACCGAGATGGACGGCCGAACCAGGGCCGATTTCCACCTGTTGGATTCTCTGGCCCTGCACATAGGTGCCGTTGGTGGAACCCTGATCCTCAATGATCCAACTGCGCCCGCCCCAGCGCACCGTGGCATGTCGCCAGGAGACCCTGGCGTCGTCCAGCACCATGTCGCCCTGCGGGTCACGCCCCAGGCTGTACGACCTGGATGGATCAAGTGTCCAGGTCTGTCCGTTCAATTCCAGTACGAGTTCCGGCACTCCATGCCCCACTAGTTGTCCCCCGAGCTACCCCCTGACACAGGGAGTCTAGGGATGGCGAACATCGTGAGGAACTATTTCAGGCTCAGTCCCTTCACCGGAAGTCGGGTTTTGACAAGACCGCATCTCGGGCGTCATTGACTCATCCGAAAGGCCCTCGGAAAGTGGTAAGCGCTGACGGATAGTGCGGATCATTGTTTATCCGGGCAACTCGCGACGATCGGGGGGTCGGCGGTATGAGCGCGAGCGGCGGCGTACGAGTGCCCTGGGGGCCCGCGCTGCTCGCCGCCATCGCCTCGGTGAGCTGGTCGTTCCTGGCCATGGTGGGGATCGCCGCACTCGGTCTGCATCTGATCGGCGCGGACGGGGCGGGCGCGCTCGGGCCGATGGCCGCCGCGGCGACGGTCCTGGCGGTCGGCGGTTCCGTCACTCCGTACGGCGACGTGGGCGCCTTCGGACTGGAGGGCGCCCAGGCCCACGCCGCCATCGATATCGCGCCACTCGGAGTGAGCCTGGTCGGCGCGCTGCTGCTGGGCTGGCTGTTCGTACGGTCGTTGCGGGGCGCGGGGGCGGTGATCGGCCCTGCCGAACTCGCCGCGCGGGCGGGCCTGGTGGCCCTGCTCTTCCTGCTGCTGCTCGCCGGGCTGACCTGGGTGGGCAACGATACGGTCACGATCGACGGCGCCACGCTCGTCAGCCGCGGCCTCGGCACCGAGCACGCCGAGCACGAGCTGCTGAGCCGGCTCCCCGAGCAGCTGGGCGATATCGCGGACATCGGCAGCGGGCTGCTGCCGGACCGGCTGTCCGGCCTCGTCGGCGCCAAGGCGTCCGTCGGCTTCACCGTGGCCCCCGGCCGCTCGCTGCTGGGCGGCGTGGTGTGGGTCGTCGCCGTCCTGCTGCTCGCGCTGCTCGCCTCGCGCCGTACCCCGCTGCCGCCCGGCGGCCAGGCGCTGCACCGCACGGTCCGGCCGGCGGTGTCCGCGCTGTGCGGGGTGCTGGTGCTCGCGGTCGGCGCGGGCCTGGCGGCCGGGGTCTACGCGGCGATCGGCGACGACCATCCGCGGCTGGTGCTCGGGGCGGCGCTGCTCGGCGCGCCCAACGGGGTGTGGATCGGCGTACCGCTGGGCCTGTTCGTCCCCTGGTACGGCAGGGCGACCGGCGCACTGCGACATGTGCTGCCCGACCCGGTGGACGATCTGCTCGCCGGGCCGGGTGGGGAGCGGCTCACGGTGGGGCGGCTGGCGGAGCTCGACGGCCGGGTCTGGCTGCTGGTGGTCGCGAGCGTGCTGCTGATGCTCACCGCCGGGGTGCTCACCGCGGCCCGTACACCCGTGGGAGGCTCCCGGCCGTCCCCCGCGGGGAGCTCCCGGCCGACACCCCTGGGGAACTCCCGGCCGACACCCCTGGGGAGCTCCCGGCCGCTCGCCTTCGCGGGGTGGTGTGCGCTGCGGCTGGGCGTGGCGACGGCGCTCGCGCTGCCGCTGCTGGTGGGGCTGACCCGGGTCTCGGCGGGGGCGAGCCTGTCCGTGCTCGGCTTCGACGCCTTCGGGGCGGGGATCGAGCTGTACGGGAACGCCGCGCCGGCGCTGGCGCTGGGCGCGGGGTGGGGCGCGGCGGCGGGGGCAGCCGGAGCGCTGGCGGCATGGGCGACGGGCGCGGCGGGTCGCCGGGCGGTGGCGCTCGCGCGGCCGGACGAGGGGGACGGCGGCCCAGGCGGGCCCCGGGGGCACGGCGGCGGGCGTGGCACATGACGTCGCCGATCAGGCGAGGGGTGACAGCACGGCGACCGGGACATGAACGTATCCCCTCGGCCGGCCGTCCACGGTGCGGGCTGCCGCGCGCATCGCGGATGCGGCCGGATACGGTGGGAAGACCATGAGCGCATCGCGGATTCCCCCTGTCGCCACCGTCCCGGACGACGATGTCCCCACTCTCCTTGTCAAGATCTTCGGCAAGGACCGCCCCGGTATCACCGCCGGGCTCTGCGACACCCTCGCCGCCTATGGCGTGCACATAGTCGACATAGAGCAGGTCGTCACCCGGGGCCGCATCGTGCTGTGCGTCCTGGTCACGGCGCCCAAGGCCGACGGGGCGGAGGGCGATCTGCGGGCCACCGTGCACAGCTGGGCGGAGTCGATGCGGCTCCAGGCCGAGATCATCTCCGGCCGGGGCGACAACCGGCCGCGTGGCACGGGCCGGTCGCACGTCACCGTGCTGGGGAATCCGCTGACCGCCGAGTCGACGGCCGCCATCGCCTCCCGGATCACCGGCACCGGCGGCAATATCGACCGGATCTTCCGGCTGGCGAAGTATCCGGTGACGGCCGTGGAGTTCGAGGTGTCCGGCGCCGAGACGGAGCCGCTGCGCACCGCGCTGGCCATCGAGGCCGCCGATATCGGCGTCGATGTGGCCGTGGTCGCGTCGGGACTGCAGCGCCGGGCGCAGCGGCTGGTGGTCATGGATGTGGACTCCACCCTGATCCAGGACGAGGTGATCGAGCTCTTCGCCGCGCACGCGGGCTGTCAGGCCGAGGTCGCCGAGGTCACGGCCCGGGCGATGCGCGGTGAGCTGGACTTCGAGCAGTCGCTGCACGCGCGGGTGGCGCTGCTGGCGGGGATCGACGAGTCGGTGGTGGAGAAGGTGCGCGCCGAGGTCCGGCTCACGCCCGGCGCCCGTACGCTGATCCGCACGCTGAAGCGGCTCGGCTATCAGGTGGGTGTGGTCTCCGGCGGCTTCACGCAGGTCACCGACGACCTCAAGGAGCGTCTTGGCCTGGACTTCGCCTCCGCCAACACCCTCGAGGTCGTGGACGGCAAGCTGACCGGCAAGGTGATCGGCGAGGTGGTGGACCGGGCGGGCAAGGCCCGGCTGCTGCGGCGCTTCGCGGCCGAGGCGGGGGTGCCGCTGGTGCAGACGGTCGCGATCGGCGACGGGGCGAACGACCTGGACATGCTGAACGCGGCCGGTCTGGGGGTCGCCTTCAACGCCAAGCCGGTGGTCCGGGAGGCCGCGCACACCGCCGTGAACGTGCCGTTCCTCGACACCGTGCTGTATCTGCTGGGCGTGACCCGCGAAGAGGTCGAGGCGGCGGACGCGCACGTGGACTGACGAGCCCGCCTCGGCGGAACGCGCAGCGGCCCCCGCTCCGCCCGTATGACTACGACGAGGTGGAGCGGGGGCCGGTGCGTTGGGACGTGGGATCACGCCCGGGGGGTCATCCGGGGATCACGCCCGGTGGATCAGCCGGGAGCAGGTCCGGGCGGCTCAGCCGGGAGCCGGGCCCCGGCGGCTCACTCGTGGGGCGCCCAGAAGCTGGTCAGCCGCCCGCAGCCGATCTCGACCGACTTCCACGAGCCGCTGAACGTCACGACCGCGAACGCGGAGGTGGGGAAGGCGCCACGGTCCATGCGCTCCTTGGCGCCCTCGTCGGCCTCGCCCGCCAGCGCGTCGGCCAGGCCGTGCATCCCGGGATTGTGACCCACGACCAGCAGGTCGGTGATGTCGTCCGAAGTCTCGTTGATCACCTCGATGAGCTGACCGACCGGGGCGTCGTACAGCCGCTCCTCGTAGACGGTCTTGGGGCGCTGCGGCAGCTCGTGGACCACCAGCTTCCAGGTCTCACGGGTGCGCAGCGCGGTGGAGCAGAGGGTGAGTTCGGGGGTGAGACCGGCCTCCGCGATCCGGCGCCCGGCGAGCGGGGCGTCATTGCGGCCGCGGTCCGCGAGCGGGCGCTCATGGTCGGCCACCTGGGGCCAGTCGGCCTTGGCGTGTCGAAGGAGGACAATCCTGCGGGGCACATCGACGCTCATGCGTCCCAGCTTCGCATGAATCGGTGCACGAGGCGCAGGGTGTTGGAACGACCTCGTCAAACGTGAGCACACCCGCGATATGGCGGACACAACTGATCTCCACCGCCTACGGTGGTCACGGTGCCGCTTCTCCGAAGGTCCGCCGCACCAACTCCACGACCTGCGAGACCGGCCCTGAGCCACCGCTGTCGGCGTGGGCGTCGGTGGGTCCGGTCAGCAGGAGCAGCAGCGCCGCGAAGGCCACGGCCGGGAGGGCGACGGCCCACCACGGCAGCCGGGTGTCCATGCCGCTGTCCACCGGGTGCGCGGGCCGGGTCTGGGTGCGGGCGGACATGGGATCGCCTCCGGGGTCGCCGAACGTGTCGATGGTTCGACGGTACGGAGCGGGCGGGGCGTCTCCCATCCGGTGAGCCACCCAGTTACCCCTGAGCCCTGCCCCCTAGGGGATGGTGGGGCCAGCCCCACCATCCGGCCGGCACACCAGGTCAGGGCGAGGCGATGGTGGCGATCACACCGATGATCACGGTGATGCCCAGCATGACGCCGAAGATGACGAGGAGCTTCTTCTGGCCGTTCGGGGGGTTCTCATCGAGCACTGGCATGGCACCAGTGTCCCATCCCCGCTGCGCGGGACCGCTCAGCCCCCTGGGCAGGCTGCGCGCTTGTCAGGCCGCGTGCTCATCAGGCTCGTCAGGCCGCGTGCGCGTCAGCCTTCGTCCTCGAGGTGGCGGTCGCGTCCGGCCAGTACGCCCGCGACGATCTGCGGCACCATGAACCCGGCCATCAGCGCGATCGGCTGCCCCCAGCCCCCGCTGTGCTGGTAGAGCACGCCGACCAGCAGCGGGCCCGGGATGGACAGCAGATAGCCGACGCTCTGCGCGAAGGCCGACAGCCGGACGACGCCCGCGTTGGTCCTCGTCCGCATGCCGATCATGGTGAGGGCGAGCGGGAAGGCGCAGTTGGCGATGCCGAGCAGCACGGCCCACGCCCAGGCGCCCTCGGCCGGGGCCAGCCACAGCCCGGCGTAACCGGTGAGCCCGAAGACGCCGAGGATGACGACCAGGACGCCCTGGTGCCGCAGCCGGGCGGCGATCCGCGGCAGGACGAAGGCGAGCGGCACGCCCATCGCCATCATCACGGCCAGCAGCAGACCCGAGGTGGAGGCGGAGACCCCCGCGTCCCGGAAGATCTGCGGCATCCAGCCCATGGAGATGTACGCGGCGGTGGCCTGGAAGCCGAAGAAGACGGCCATCGCCCAGGCGAGGGGGGAGCGGGTGATGCGCATCGCGGGCGCGTCGGCCGGGGCCGCGGCAGTCCCGGCCGCGGCGGGTGCGTCCGCATCCGTACCGCCCGCCTCCGGGCCGCTCGCACCGGCGCGGGCGAGGAACAGCCAGGGCACCAGCGCCACCACGGCGAGCAGCGCCCACACCCCGAGCCCGGTCCGCCAGGAGCCGCCCAGCGCGTCGGTCATCGGCACGGTGACCGCCGCGGCGGCGGCCGTACCCAGCGACAGGCCCATCGAGTACAGCCCGGTCATCGCGCCGACCCGGTCCGGGAACCAGCGCTTGACGATCACCGGCATCAGGATGTTGCTCACCGCGATCCCGGCCAGGGCGAGCGCGCTGGCGGCCAGGAAGACCACGGTCCCGCCGGCGAAGGGGCGCAGCAGCAGCCCGGTGGCGATGGCGGCGAGCCCGGCGCAGACGATGGCCCCCGGCCCCCAGCGCCGGGCCAGCCGGGGAGCGGTGAGCCCGAAGAGCGCGAAGCAGGCCGCGGGCACGGAGGTGAGCACTCCGGCGACGGTGCCGCTCATCCCGAGGTCGTCGCGGACCTCCTCGAGCAGCGGCCCGAGGCTGGTGACGGCGGGGCGGAGATTGAGCGCGGCGAGCATGAGCCCTGCCGCCATGACGCGGCCGCGCCAGGGCGAGGCCGCGCGGCGCGGGCCTCCCGGTTCCGCCGGGCGGGGCGCGGAGGCGGCGGTCTCGGGCGTCGCGAGGTCGTCAGACGGGGACGTATGCATGCCGACCATCATAGAATCATGGGATGAATGCCCGTCCAGTGGATAGCAACCACCCGGTAACGGCCGGACGGCATCATGGAAGGGTCGTCCGTTCGCCCACCTCGGGCGGCATCCGCATCCGCCGTACGCACAGGAGAGTCATGCCGCTGACCTCGCCCCGGCGCTCCGCCCTCGCCGACCAGGTGATCGCCCAGCTGCGCGCCCAGATCACCTCGGGCGAGTGGCCGGTGGGCTCGCGGATCCCCACCGAGCCCGAGCTGGTCGAGCAGCTCGGGGTCGCGCGCAACACCGTACGGGAGGCCGTGCGCGCCCTCGCGCACAACGGGCTGCTGGACATCCGCCAGGGCTCGGGCACGTACGTACTGGCGACCAGCGAACTGGCCGGGGTGATGCACCGCCGCTTCGCCGGTGCCGACCCCCGTCATGTGGCCGAGCTGCGCAGCGCGCTGGAGACCAAGGCGGCCCACCTGGCCGCGGAGCGCCGTACCGAGCAGGACCTCAAGCAGCTGGACGCCCAGCTGGACCGGCGCGAGCGGGCCTGGGAGGCGGGCGACCCGGACGCCTTCGTCGAGGCGGACGCCACCTTGCACATGGCGGTCGTGGCCGCCGCGCACAACGATGTGCTGGCCGAGCTGTACGCGGATCTGGGCGCGGTCGTACGGGACTTCCTGCGCGCGGACGTCGACAGCGGGATGGGCCCGGAGACGTATGTGGACCACGGACGGCTGGTGGAGGCGATCCGGGAGGGGGACGGGGAGCGGGCGGCGGCCGAGGCCAGCACCCACCCGTTCGGCTGCCGTTTCCGGGGCCGCTGAGCGGGGTCGCCCGGCAGATCGGGCCATGGGCGGACGCATGCGGAGCGGCCCCCCGCACTCAGCGGCAGCTCCCGCCCTCAGCGGCAGCCCCGCGCTCAGCGGTGGCTCACCCAGGCCTTCCGTATCTCCTTCCAACAGCGCTCGGCGAGCCGCACATACTGCGCCGGGCCGACCTCCACCGGACGGGCGTCCATGTCCGGGTCCCACCAGCGGGCGCATTCCACATGCAGCTGCACCCGGTCGGCGCCCGGATTGGGGTTGAAGCAGTTGGCGGTGGCGTGCGAGCCGCGCACCGTGGTGTTGCAGGCGGCCTCGCGCGGCCGGGGCCGGTCCTGCGCGGCGGAGCTGGAGGCGGCGATGACCAGACCCACCGTGGCGACGAGCAGCACCGCGGCCGCGACACGGCGGGTCGTACGCATGCGGGACCTCCTCGGCCGTGCCGCTGGCGCTGGCGCTCCGGTGAGTCGGTTCGACGTATCAGACGTATCGGGCGTATCGGGAGCCCGGGAGTATCGGAAACCCGGAAGCTCGAAAGCCCGGGAGTATCAGGTGTTACGGGGCGTATGACTCCACAGTGCGGGTGCCCGCCACCCGTACGCGCGCCCTGCTCCCCCGAACGAGTGAACGCGGACGCGGAACGGCCGCCGCCCGGACCCGCGGTGCGCGGGAGCGGGACGGCGGCCGTCGCGCGGAAACGCCGTGGGCGCGGCCCTGGGCTCAGCCACCCATCAGGTGCACTCAGGCACCCATCATGTGCACACCGCCGTCGACATGCACGATCTCGCCCGTGGTGCGCGGGAACCAGTCGGACAGCAGAGCCACGACGCCACGGCCGGCCGGCTCCGGGTCGGTCAGGTCCCAGCCGATCGGGGCCCGGTGGTTCCACACGTCCGCGAGCTCCTCGAAGCCGGGGATGGACTTCGCGGCCATGGACTTGATGGGCCCGGCGGAGACCAGGTTGCAGCGCACGTTCTTCTCGCCGAGGTCGCGGGCGAGGTAGCGGTTGGTGGACTCCAGGGCGGCCTTCGCCACGCCCATCCAGTCGTACTTCGGCCAGGCGAACTGGGCGTCGAAGGTCAGGCCGACGATCGAGCCGCCGCGCGGCATGACCGGCAGGCACGCCATGGTGAGCGCCTTGAGGGAGTAGGCCGAGACGTGCACGGCCGTGCCGACGTCCTCCCAGGTGCCCTCGAGGAAGTTGAACGCGCCCTGCGGGCCGAAGGCGATGGAGTGCACCACGCCGTCGAGGTCGACGCCGTCGCCCAGGTGCTCGCGCACCTTGTCGGCCAGGCCGTCCAGCTGCTCCTGGTTCTGCACGTCCAGCTCGATGACCGGGGCGGGCTTGGGCAGCCGCTTGGCGATCCGCTCGACGAGGGAGACCCGGCCGAAGCCGGTGAGGATGACCTCGGCGCCCTCCTCCTGGGCCAGCCTGGCGGCGTGGAAGGCGATGGACGCCTCGGTGATGACGCCCGTGACCAGGATGCGCTTACCGGCGAGAATTCCACTCATGACGTTCAGTGACCCATGCCCAATCCGCCGTCGACAGGGATGACGGCTCCAGTGATGTACGCGGCCTCGTCGGAGGCCAGGAAGCGGACCGAGGCGGCGATCTCCTCGGGCTGCGCGTAACGCGCGAGCGGTACCTGCTTCACGATGTTCTCGCGCTGGTCGTCGCTGAGCGCGCGCGTCATGTCCGTGTCGACGAAACCGGGTGCGACCACATTGACGGTGATGTTGCGCGAGCCCAGCTCACGGGCGAGGGAGCGGGCGAAGCCCACCAGGCCCGCCTTGGACGCGGCGTAGTTCGCCTGACCGGCCGAACCCATCAGCCCGACGACCGACGAGATCAGCACCACGCGCCCCTTACGGGCCCGCAACATCCCCCGGTTGGCCCGCTTGACCACACGGAACGTGCCGGTGAGGTTGGTCTCGAGGACGGCGGCGAAGTCCTCCTCGGTCATCCGCATCAGCAGCTGGTCGCGGGTGACCCCGGCGTTGGCCACCAGGACCTCGACCGTGCCGTGCTTCTCCTCGATCTCCTTGTACGCCTGCTCGACCTGCTCCGGCTCGGTGATGTCGCACTTGACCGCGAGGAAGCCGGCCGGCGGCTCACCGGACCGGTAGGTGATGGCGACCTTGTCGCCAGCGTCGGCGAAGGCCCGGGCGATGGCGAGGCCGATGCCGCGGTTGCCTCCGGTGACGAGAACCGAGCGGCTCAAGGGACCACCTTCTCTTGTCGATCTCTCATGTCGGTGTCGAGCCGGACGTCACAGTGCGTGCCGACCCCTACCCTCGCAAACTATCGGTCCAAGGCCCCCGAGGAGGAATCGGGCAGCCACAGGGGCGTGTGTCCCTCCCTGTCGACTTCCTACAGAAGCCCAGTGGTCACCGAGCGCCCGCCGGACGCGATCACGACCTCTCCGATACCCGGCCTCTCCGATACCGGCCTCTCCGATACCCGGCCTCTCTGTCGCCCGGCCGCTCCGTCACCAGCGGACGGCCGTGAAGTCGATCGGCCGGGGCCGCAGCAGCCCCGTGCGCTCCGCCAGCGCCCGCAGACGCCGGGACATCTCGTCGGCGTCCAGACGGCACCGGTCCCCGTGCCCCGGCAGGATCCACTCGCAACGCAGCCGTCCGGCCACCCTCGCCAGTGAGGCGGCCAGCTCCTCGATGGAGTACCAGGTCACGCTCTCCGCGACGGCCAGGTCTCCGATCGCGCGCGACCAGTAGATGCTGTCACCGCTGAAGCAGTACCGGTCGTCCGCGAGGTAGAGCACACTGCCCCGGGTGTGGCCCGGCAGCGGATGGGCCGTGACCCCCTCGCCGATCTCCACGGGCTCCAACCCCCGGATCACCCGGTCCGCGTCGGGCGCCGCGTCCAGATCACCCTCGTGGATCCACAGCCGGGCACCGAAGTGGTCCGCGTAGCGACGGCCGTGTGCGGCGTGGTCGCGGTGGGTCAGCAGCACATCGGTGACGGGGCCCGACGCCGCGTAACGCCCGGCCAGCTCCCGGCTCCAGCGCGGCGTGTCGATCATCATCGCCGTGCCGGACGGCCGCGGCAGCAGATAGGAGTTGGCCCCGGCGGTGTGCTGGGAATTGTGGCCGCAGATCAGCACCCCGTCGTCCAGCGCCATGGGGAACGGGTCGAGCGCCCGGTCCGGCGGCCCGGACGTCCGGCGGATCGAGCGGGTGGGACAGGCGAAGACGGCCGCGTGCAGGCGCCGCGTCTCCGCCTCGTCGCGCGGCTGACGCACGACCTCCGACTGCCCGCCGACCTCGCTGATCAACTCTGGCGCCAGCTGCCGGGCGACGTCGCAGTTGGTACAGCGGTCGTCCACGTACCAGTCGTCCATGACCGGGCTCCTTCCAGGAATGCGGCCCTGGCCCGGACCGCACTTCCAGGGATAGCCAGTCGCGGACAAAACCGGTAGACCCCGCCGATCTTGCACTTCCTGGCCCCGGCCTCTCTCACGGGCCCGTGAATCTCGAGAATTGGTCCAGACCTTCAGGTTCACCCATTCATCACGGCGCGTCGTGCGGCGGTCACCAGTGGTGTCAGTCACCTGTGCGAAGATGGCCCGCATGTTTGGGGGAGGGGACAGCAGACCGCCTGGTCAGGGCGGCAAGCAGACACTGGCAGACCTCGTCCGCCAGGAGACCGCCGCGCGGATGACGGAGCGGGAGAAGTGGGCGGCGCTGCGGAAGGCGCGGCTGTATTTCCAGCGCCCGGAGGAGCCGGGCTTCCTGGTCTCGGAGACCGCCGAAGGCGGCCCGCTCGTGCCGGTCTTCACCTCGCTCGAAGGGTTCGCGCGCTTCGCGGGGGCGTGCGGATGGGCGTCCACGACCGTCGAGGACCTGGTGGGCCTGCTGCCCGAGGGCGTACGGGCGCTGGTGGATCCGCTGGGCGAGCGCCCCTTCCTGCTGGACGCCGCGACACTGCGCGACACGGAGGGGGCCGACGGTGGCTGATCCCGACGCGAGGAATGTGAACCGCGCCCCGAGCGAGGGCGGCGAAGACGGCAAGTACGGCGGCAACGAGGGCGCCGACGGCTACAAGATCGAGATCGAGTCGGTGAAGGGTCTGATCAGCCCGCTGGAGGAGTCGGTCGTCGGAGCCCGGGCCGTGAAGAACAGCCAGGAGAAGCTGACGGCCTATCTCCAGCACTGCGGCGCGCCCGAACTCCTGGAATCGGGCAAGGGCTTCCTCCGGGCGTGGGGCTTCGGCATGGGCGAGCTGGCCGATCACGCGGACGCGGTGGTGGAGCGGCTGTACGAGGCGATAGCCGGGTACATGCTGGCGGACCTGATGCGGATCAAGGACTTCTGGCCCTCGGACGAGAACATGGCCAAGCTCCCCTCGGGCGCGGCGGGCAAGTGGTCCTGGGAGCACGTGGGCGCGCCCGAGATGGAGAAGCGCCCGGAGGACACGGGATTGTCGAAGTTCTCGCGCAAGCTGCTGAGTGAGTACGGGGACGAGTCGTAATGGGCGATCCGGACGCGGGGCGGGCCCCGCAGATACGGATACCGGCGGACGCCACGCCCAAGGATCTGATCCCCGGCGATCCGGACGACATCGACGACCTGGTGCTGGAGCTGCGCGCGTACGCGGGCGCCTTCCAGGACGGCAAGGACAAGCTGCGGCCGCTGGAGCTGGCGGACTGGTCGGGCAAGGGCGCGAGCGAGTTCCGGAAGGCGGTCGACCGGCTGCCGAAGGAACTGACCTCGGGCCACGACCAGTTCACCCATGCGGCGAGCGCGCTGGCGGCGTACGCCACCAAGCTGCGGTCGGTGCAGAAGCGCTGTGAGCCGATCATCGAGGACGCGAACGCGGCGCGGGCGGCGTCCAAGGCGCACAGCAAGAAGGTCGAGTCGTACAACGACGCGGTGACCCGCGGCGACGAGCAGTTACCGGAGAAGCCCGCGGAGACCGATCCGGGCATCGCCGCTATGGAGAGCTGTGTCGGTCGGCTGGACAAGCTGATCGAGGAGTTGCAACTGGTCGTCGACGCCTCGAAGAAGAAGATCGACGAGGCGGCGGAGAAGGCTCCGGACAAGCCGAGCAACTGGCAGAAGGCCGGGGACAGCCTCAAGGACGGGCTGTGGAAGGTCCACCACGGCATCCTGGGCGTGGCCGAGCTCCCGGCCTCGCTCCTCAAGGGCGACGCCCAGGGCTTCGCGATGCAGCTGGCCGGCATGGTGGACGGCGCGGCATACGCGGCCCAGCACCCCAAGGAGTTCGCGAAGGCGGTCACGAACTGGGACATGTGGTCCAAGGACCCGCTGCGCGCGGCGGGCGAGATGACCCCGTCGCTGCTGCTCGCCCTGGCCACGGGCGGCGCGAGCGCGCTGCGCAAGGAGCTCCAGACGGGCAGGACCGCCGCCCAGCGGCTGGCGGCCCGCAAGAAGGTCCTGGGCCGGGACGGCGAGGCGTCCGGGCGGGCGGACAGCGAGGGCACGCACGACCGGCACACCCACGACAGGGACTGCGAGGACGACCCGGTCGACGTCGCGACCGGCGAGATGGTCATGTCGGCCACGGATGTGTCCCTGCCCGGGGCGCTCCCCCTGGTCCTGGAGCGCACCTTCGTCTCCGGGCACACCTGCGGCGGCTGGTTCGGCCGCACCTGGGCGGCCACCCTCGACCAGCGGCTGGAGCTGGACGCGGACGGGATCGTGTTCGTCACGGCCGACGGCATGGTGCTGCGCTACGGGGTACCGACGCCCGGGGAGGACACCTATCCGGCGCGGGGCCCGCGCTGGCCGCTGCGCTGGGACGGCGCGGCGGGCGGCACGATGCGGATCGAGATACCGGAGCAGGGGCGCACGCTGCGCTTCGACCCGCTGGCGGGCAACGAACTCCCCCTGACGGTGATCGAGGACCGCAACGGCCGGTCCATCACCTTCGCCTACGACGAGGACGGCACCCCGCGCGAGGTGGTCCACTCCGGTGGGTACCGCATCGCGATCGACGCCGATCCGGAGCTGATGCGCATCACGGGGCTGCGGCTGCTGGGCGTGGGTGACGCCGAGGAAGGGACCTTGCTGGTCTCCTTCGGCTACAACGGCGCGGGCGACCTGACCGAGGTCTTCAACTCCGCCGCCGAGCCGATGCGGTTCACCTACGACGACCAGCACCGCGTCACGTCATGGACCGACCGCAACGGCACCAGCTTCGGGTACGTCTATGACCACCGGGGCCGGGTGCTGCGCACCATCGGCTCGGACGACATGATGACCGGCCGCTTCCACTACGACGAGGCGTCCCGCACCACCGTCTACACGGATTCGCTCGGCCACCGCGTGACGTATGTCTTCGACGAGGCGTACCGCGCGGTGGCCCGCACCGATGCCCTGGGCCACACCACCCGCACCGAGTGGGACCCGGAGACGCGCCGCCTGCCGCTGTCGGTGACGGACCCGCTGGGCCACACCACGCGCTTCGCGTACGACGACTCCGGCAACCTGGTACGCGTGGCCCGCCCGGACGGCACGGTGGCCACGGCCACGTACGACGCGTACGGCCGGCCGCTGGAGGTCCGGGAGCCGGCCGGCGCGGTGTGGCGCCACGCCTACGACGAACGGGGCAACCGCGTCCGGACGACGGACCCGACGGGCGCGGAGACGCACTACACGTATGACGAGTCGGGGAACCTGACCTCGGTCACGGACGCGCTGGGCCACACCACGCGTGTCGTGTGCGACGCGGCGGGCCTGCCGATCGAGGTCACCGACGCGTTGGGCAACACGACCACGGTCCGCCGGGGCACCCATGGCCGCATCACGCGCGTCACCGACCCCCTGGGCCATGTCACCCGCCAAGGCTGGACCATCGAGGGCAAGCCCGCCTGGCGCACCCGGCCGGACGGCAGCCGCGAGACCTGGACCTGGGACGCCGAGGGCAACCTCGTCGAACACACCGACCCCGCGGGCAACACCACCCGCCACACCCACACCCATTTCGACCTCCCGGCGACGCGGACCGACCCGGACGGGGCGACGTACGCCTTCACGTACGACACCGAGTTGCGCCTGACGACGGTGACGAACCCGCAGGGCCGGACGTGGACGTACGCGTACGACGGGGCGGGCCGGGTCACCGCGGAAACGGACTTCAACGGCCGCACGCTCAGCTACCAGCACGATGCGGCGGGCCGCCTGATATCCCGGGTGAACGGCGCGGGCGAAGCGCTGGCCTACACGCGTGACGCGCTGGGCCGCACGGTCGCCACGCGCACGGCGGACGGCACGGAGACGACGTTCGCGTACGACGCGGCGAGCCGCCTGGTGCGGGCGGCGAACCCGGACACGGAGCTGAGCCGCACGTATGACGCGCTGGGCCGGGTCCTGACGGAGACGGTGGGCGGTCGTACGACGTCGTACGCGTACGACGCGGCGGGCAACCGCACCGAGCGGATCACGCCGAGCGGTCTGCGGTCGGCGTGGACGTACGACGCGGCGGGCCGCCCCGCGTCCCTCACCACGGCGGACAACTCCCTGCACTTCGCGTACGACGCGGCGGGGAGGGAGACGTCGAGGACCTTCGGCGACGACGTGACCCTGACCCAGGCGTGGGACGCCTTGGACCGCCTGACGGGCCAGACCGTCACCGGCCCGGCCAACGCCCTCGTCCAGCACCGGGCGTACAGCTACCGCCCCGACGACCACCTCACCGAAATCCGCGAGCTGACGTCCGGCACCCGCCGCTTCGACCTCGACCCGGTCGGCCGCGTGACGGCGGTCCACGCCCACGGCTGGACCGAGACCTACGCCTACGACGCGGCGGGCAACCTGACGCACGCCACGGCCCCTGATCACGCGTCCCCCGGGGACCGCGAGTTCACCGGCACAGTGATCCACCGAGCGGGCCGCACCACGTACGAACACGACGCCCAGGGCCGCCTGACCCGCCGCACCCGCAAACTCCTGAACGGCCAGACCCGCACCTGGACCTACACCTGGAACGCGGAAGACCGCCTGACGGACGCGACGACGCCGGACGGCGACCACTGGCACTACGCCTACGACCCACTGGGCCGCCGCACCGCAAAACAACACGTCGCGAAGGACGGCACGGCCACCGACCGAATCGACTTCACCTGGGACGGCACGAGGCTGGCCGAACAAACCACACGGGAAGGCTGGGCCACAACCTGGGACTACGCCCCGGAAACCCATCGCCCGCTGACCCAAACCGAGCACCAGGGGTCCGAGACCCACTTCCACGCCGTCATCACCGACCTGGTCGGCACCCCGACGGAACTGGTCACCCCCGACGGGGAATTGGCCTGGCAACACCGCACCACCCTCTGGGGCACGTCTCTCCCCGCCCCACCCGGTGCGGCCGACTGCCCCCTCCGCTTCCCCGGCCAATACGCCGACCCGGAAACCGGCCTCCACTACAACTATTTCCGCCACTACGACCCCGAAACGGCCCGCTACGCCTCCCCAGATCCGCTCGGGCTTCGGCCAGCCCCCAATCATCATGCCTATGTGCGGAACTCTCTCACCCGAATAGACCCACTGGGTCTGGAATCGGGAGCACGCGACGAAGACGAATATCTCTATCGCGGGGTTCCGAACGGACACTATAAGTACGATGAAGCCAAACAGGGGCGTGCAGTACCGCTGGGTGGCCACGATGATCCCGCAAGCCATAATGGAGGCAACACAAACAGCGAGTTCACCTCATGGACCACCGACTTCGATGGCGTAGCGGTGGACGCGGCCGACGAATTGGGATCTGGAGGAATAGTCATGAGGATTCCAAAATCCGCCATACCCGAATCGCGAATAGTCGAGTCACCTGACATCTATGGCGAAAGTGAGATATTGATCAGGGGCGAAGTAACGGGGGCCCAAGTGTCCACCAACAACGGGAAGAGCTGGAAATGTCCAGGTTGATCAAATCACTCGAAAGGGCGATCGATCGAGGCGTTATCGACGCATCATTTCTATCGCTCATCGGAAACACAGAGAGGGTGGATCATTCACATTCCGAAGTAAGCGTCGAGTCACTACAACGAACTTACCGAAGGAGGATCAATAGGTTCTCCTCGGACACGACAGAATATGCGGAGATAAGTCGCCTCCTACAAGCCCTCGAGTCGGTTGCAACAGATTCCGTCAGATTGTTCACCCTGCATGGCAGCGAAGGCCGAAAGACCCTTCTTTTGGCTGACGAAACCGGCACTGAGGTCCTCTACTGGTCCCCTATGTGGGTAAGCCAATAGTCATTCGCCCAGGTGCTGGCGGCCATACCCTTGAGCGATAGCGGCGAGCCAGAGTCGGCCCGAGTACGGCTAGTGCAGGCGTGAATGGTTGACGCCAGTGTTCCCCGCTTCCGGCGGAATTGCCGCGCCTCAGGCCTCAGGCCCCAGGCCCCAGGCCCCAGGCCCCAGGCACATGGTTCACTGCCGACGGGCACCACGCCACGTACCCGCTGACTGCCGTCGGCGGCCAGCAGTCGCTCGCTCCACTCGGCGAGCAGTCCGGTCTTGTCGGCGTCGGCCGCGTCGAAGGGTCAGCGGGCCTCGGGATAGGTCCGCAGGTCCGTTGTGGCGAGGGTCCAGTCACCGATGGTCACCTCGTCGCCGAAGGCGTAATCGCTGCGGGTGCGGTAACAGGGGCCCTCACCGCCGAGCCCGGGGCCCGGATCGGACAGGGCCGCGATGGTGCCCTTCCGTGGATCGACGAGAAGATAGAGAGGGATGCCCATCGCCGGATAGTCGTGCATCTTCTCGACGTAGTCGGTGGAGTGATTCGACGGCGAGACGATCTCGGCGACCAAAGCAACATCTCGAGGATGGAACGGCGCCATCGTATTCTCGGCGAACACCGCGTCCGGAACGACGATCAGATCAGGGCGCCGGAGTTTCCCGAGTGAGGCGTCTTCCACCTCACCGCCCGTGTGGGCGACCAGGAAATGCGGGATCTGCCGGTCGAGCCGCTGGCGGATACGCAGAGCGATGAACTCGTGCGGACGCGAGGAGGACATCATCATGACGATCTCGTCGCCGCTGATCTCGTAGCCCCGGAACGAATCCGGGGCGTGCTCGGCGAGCCGCTCCGCGATTTCCCGTAGACGCCCGTACTCCACGGCCGAACGCTCCTCCATCACGGCGGGTCTGTTCGTCTCTGCCCTCCATCATCCCGCATCGCCAACTCCGGTGTCTCCGGTGACGGCCTGCTGCGGCCCGCATCCCTCGGGAGCGATGACGTATTCGCACCACACCGTCTTGCCGATGCCCCGCTCCGCCACCCCCCACTTCGACGCGAGCGCGTCCACGAGCAGCAGCCCGCGCCCGCACTCCGCCTCGTCGTCCCGGTCCCGGAGCACCGGGCGCTGCTCGTCGCGGGCATCGGACACCTCGATCCGGGCCGAGGCGGGGGCGCGACGGCCGTCCCGGCCGGGCGGCGGCTGCACGCTGAGCCGCAGATGGAAGCGGCGGCCGGGCACGTGCCCATGACTCACGGCGTTCGCCGCGAGTTCCCCCGCGATCAGCGCGAGGCTCTGCGAGGCTCCGCTGTCCCGGGGAATGCCCCACTCCTCCAGTCTGCGGACGACCAGGCGCCGGGCGAGCCGGGCACCGCGCCGGGAAGAGGTGAAGAACATCTCGAACGTACCGCCAGGGGGATTTTCGCCATTCACGTCACCGAGCGTGGCGAAGCGTGCCTAGCCTGACCAGACGGGCAGCGGGTACGCAGGGTCGCGGTACGGGCACGGTAGGTGTCCGTACGGGAGGACTGCCGTGACGCCGAGGGAAAGAGGCGCGTTCTCGCGCAAGGAGGTGGGTGGGTCATGGCGGGTGACATCGTCAAGTGCATCGGCAGGCAGGTGAAGCTCTTCCGCGAACGGGCGGGGCTCACACAGGCGCAGTTGGGTGAGGCGATCGGGTACAGCGAGGAGCAGGTCTCCTCGGTCGAGCAGGGACGTCGAGTTCCCCAGCCCGACTTCCTGGACGCGGCGGACGAGGCGCTGGAGGCGTTCGGGGTCCTGCGAGCGGCCAAGGAGGAAGTCGCCAACGCACAGCTCCCGGCCTTCTTCCGGGGCGCCGCACGGCTGGAGGCGCAGGCGGTCGAGTTCCACGCGTACGAATGTCTGGTGGTCAACGGGTTGCTCCAGACCGAGGAGTACGCCCGCGCTGTCTTCACGATGCAACGCCCGATGCTGGGCGAGGAGACCATCGAGCAGCGGGTCGCCGCCCGATTGGCCCGGCAGGAACTCATCACTCGGCAACCCCCGCCCATCATGAGCTTCGTGACCGAGGAGGCGGTGTTGCGCCGACCATGCGGCGGAACACCGGTGATGCGCGCGCAGTTGGAACACCTGCTACACCTCGGCCAGATGCGGAACGTAGACCTTCAGGTCATGCCGACGGGGGTGGATGAGCATGCCGGAGCGGGCGGCCCATTTGCCTTGCTGGAGCCCAAGGGGCGCCAGATGATGGCCTATGTGGAGGTTCAGGACATCAGCAGATTGCTGACGGATCGCAAAGCGGTCCGCACGCTGGAACAGCGCTACGGGATCATCAGAGCCCAGGCTCTCACTCCACGGGAGTCGCTGGCTTTCATCGAGAAACTGCGGGGAGAAACGTGAACAACAACGACATCGAACTGTCGTGGTTCAAGAGCAGCTACAGCAGCGGTGAGGGCGGCATGTGCGTCGAGGTTGCCGCCACCGCCCGCACCGTCCACGTACGGGACTCCAAGAACCGCCACGGATCACAACTCGCCTTCTCCATACGCCAGTGGGACGCGTTCATCGGCCGTCTCACGGCTGAAGAGTTCGGCGTGTAACCAGCCCGTTCGGCCGCCCTGGGCAACCGGGGCGGCCGTTGCTTGCCGACCCGAGCGTGCTGTTGCCCGTCCTGAGCAGCGAGCGGCGAGCGGCGTGGCCGGAGGCCGAGGGCGGCGGCCCCGGGCCCGGTGGTCCAGCGGCAATTACCGCACCCTACCCCGCAGCCGCGTGGTTCACTGCCGACGGACACCACGCCACGTACGCGACGAAGAGGAGCCGCCCGTGACGCACGAGATTGATCCGTCCTTCCTCGCGCTGCCGCTCAGGGCGCTCGCCGACGCGGCGCTCGCGCGGGCTCGCGCGCTGGGGGCCGCGCACGCCGACTTCCGGTTCGAGCGGGTGCGCAGTGCCGCGTGGCGGTTGCGGGATGGCAGGCCGTCCGGGGCCTCCGACATCACCGACCTGGGGTATGCCGTACGGGTGGTGCACGGCGGGGCGTGGGGGTTCGCGTCCGGGGTGGATCTGAGCATGGACGCCGCCGCACGAGTGGCCTCGCAGGCGGTGGCGATGGCGAAGCTGTCGGCCAAGGTGATCGAGGCCGCCGGGTCCGACGAGCGCGTCGAGTTGGCGGACGAGCCGGTGCATGCCGACAAGACCTGGGTGTCCTCTTATGAGGTCAACCCGTTCGACGTGGCCGACTCCGACAAGACCGGACTGCTCACCGAGTGGAGCGAGCGGCTGCTCGCGGCCGATGGGGTCGCGCACGCGGACGCGTCGTTGCTGACCGTGCAGGAGAACAAGTTCTACGCGGACACGGCGGGCACCACGACCACCCAGCAGCGGGTACGACTCCATCCGCAGCTGACGGCCGTCGCCGTGGACCCGGCGAGCGGGGAGTTCGACTCGATGCGCACCCTGGCCCCGCCGGTCGGGCGCGGCTGGGAGTATCTGACCGGCGGGCCCGGCGCGGGCGGCTGGGACTGGGACGCGGAGCTGGCGGAGATCCCGGAGCTGCTGGCCGAGAAGATGCGCGCGCCATCCGTCGAGGCCGGGTCGTACGACCTGGTGGTGGACCCGTCCAATCTGTGGCTGACCATCCACGAGTCGATCGGCCACGCCACCGAGCTGGACCGCGCGCTCGGCTACGAGGCGGCGTACGCGGGCACCTCCTTCGCCACCTTCGACCAGCTCGGAAAGCTGAGGTACGGCTCCGAGGTCATGAATGTGACCGGTGACCGGACCGCCGAGCACGGGCTGGCCACCATCGGCTACGACGACGAGGGCGTGGCCGCCCAGTCCTGGGACCTGGTGAAGGGCGGCACGCTCGTCGGCTATCAGCTGGACCGCAGGATCGCCCGGCTGACCGGCTTCGAGCGGTCGAACGGCTGTGCGTTCGCCGATTCGCCGGGCCATGTGCCGGTGCAGCGGATGGCGAACGTATCGCTCCAGCCCGCCCCCGGCGGCCCCTCGACGGAGGAGCTGATCGGGGACGTCGAGAACGGTCTGTATCTGGTCGGCGACCGCTCCTGGTCGATCGACATGCAGCGGTACAACTTCCAGTTCACGGCGCAAAGGGCCTATCGCATCAGAAACGGCGCTCTCGCCGGGCAGGTGCGCGACTTCGCCTACCAGGCCACCACCACCGACTTCTGGGGTTCGATGACGGCCGTGGGCGGCCCGCGGACGTATGTCCTGGGCGGCGCCTTCAACTGCGGCAAGGCCCAGCCGGGGCAGATCGCGGCGGTCTCGCACGGCTGCCCGTCGGCGCTGTTCCGCGGCGTCAACATCCTCAACACCACCCAGGAGGCCGGACGATGAGCGCGAAGCCCCATGAGATCGTCGAGCGCACCCTGGAGCTGTCCCGCGCGGACGGCTGTGTGGTGATCGCCAACGAGACCTCGACGGCCAATCTGCGCTGGGCGGGCAACGCCCTGACGACCAACGGCGTCACCCGCGGCCGCACCCTGACCGTCGTGGCCACCGTGAACGGCGGGCAGGGCACCGCCTCGGGCGTGGTGTCCCGGTCCGCGGTCACCGCCGAGGAGCTGGAGCCGCTGGTCCGGGCCGCCGAGGCGGCTGCGCGGGCGGCGGAGCCGGCCGAGGACGCCCAGCCGCTGGTGGAGCGGGATCCGGACGCGGCGGTCTCCCCCGGCTTCACCGACTCCCCCGCCGTGACCTCCTCCGAGGTGTTCGCCGGCTTCGCCCCCGCCCTCGGCGAGTCCTTCGCCCGGGCCCGCGCGGGCGGCCGGGAGAGTTACGGATTCGCCCACCATGAGCTGGTCTCCAGCTATCTCGGCAGCTCCACCGGGCTGCGGCTGCGCCATGACCAGCCCACCGGCACGCTGGAGGTCAACGCCAAGTCCCCGGACCGTACGCGTTCGGCCTGGGCCGGGCGGGCCACCCGGGACTTCACCGATGTGGACCCGGCCGCGATCGACGCCGAGCTCGCCCAGCGGCTCGCCTGGGCCGAGCGCAGGGTCGAGCTGCCGGCCGGCCGCTACGAGACGCTGCTGCCCCCGAGCGCCGTGGCCGATCTGCTGATCGACCAGCTGTGGTCGTCCTCGGCCCGGGACGCGGCGGAGGGCCGTACGGTCTTCAGCAAGCCGGGCGGTGGCACCCGGGTCGGCGAGAAGCTGTCCGAGCTGCCCTTCACGCTGCGCAGCGACCCGGCCGAGCCGGGTCTCGAGACGGCGCCGTTCGTGATCGCGCACTCGTCCGGGGACGACGCGTCGGTCTTCGACAACGGTCTGCCGCTGTCGGCCACCGACTGGATCCGCGACGGGGTGCTCCAGCAGCTGATCACCACCCGGCACACCTCCGCCCTCACCGGGCTGCCGCTCGCCCCGGCGATCGACAACCTCATCGCGGACGCGGGCGGCACCCGCTCGCTGGAGGAGATGGTCGCGTCGACCGAGCGCGGGCTGCTGCTGACCTGCCTGTGGTACATCCGCGAGGTCGACCCGGCCACGCTGCTGCTCACCGGGCTGACCAGGGACGGCGTCTATCTCGTGGAGAACGGCGAGGTGGTCGGCGAGGTGAACAACTTCCGGTTCAACGAGTCGCCGGTGGATCTGCTCGCCCGCGCCACCGAGGCGGGCCGCACCGAGCGGACGCTGGCGCGGGAGTGGAGCGACTACTTCAACCGCGCCGCGGTGCCGCCGCTGCGCATTCCGGACTTCAATATGAGCTCGGTCAGCAAGGGGGTGTGAGGAGCCGAATAGACTGGTCCACGCCCATCCGAAGCGACCGTTTCGAATCCATCCACATCCGCCCATATCCGTTTCGTCTATCACCAGGAACGCCATGACACGCCTCGGCGAATCCGTCGCCCGCGCCAGCGAGCTCCTCACCCAGGACCTCTCCTCCGACAAGACCGTCGAGCGGCTGCTCGAGGAGACGGGCTCGCGGCGCTATATCGACCTGACGGACCTCTCGCCGACGGAGCAGGCCGAGCTGATCGCGTCCCGTACGGTCGAGATCCTGCCCGGCGTGGCGGAGCTGGCCAAGCGGATCGAGGAGCGCCGCGGCGCCGGCCACGGCCTGGCGATCAAGCTGGGCATCGACCCGACGGCCGCCGATGTGCACCTCGGCCATGTGGTGCCGATGATCATCCTCAACCGCTTCCAGCGCATGGGGCACGACGTCACGCTGCTGATCGGCGACTTCACGGCCAAGATCGGCGACCCGTCGGGCCGTACGGCGGAGCGCCCGCCGCTGACCGACGAGGACATCGCCCGGAACCTCGCGGGCTACCAGGACCAGGTCCGGCCGTTCTTCGACTTCGAGAAGGTCAACTTCCGGCAGAACAGCGAGTGGCTGGCGCCGTACACCTTCCCGGAGCTGCTGGGGCTGCTCTCCCAGGTGCCGGTCTCCCAGCTGCTGCAGCGCGAGGACTTCCGCAACCGGCTGGCCGCCGGCTCCGGGCTGACCATGTCCGAGCTGCTCTACCCGATCGCGCAGGCCCTCGACTCGGTGGCCCTGGAGTGCGATGTGGAGCTGGGCGGCGCGGATCAGCTGCTCAATCTGCAGATGGGCCGCAAGCTGATGGAGCTGCGCGGTCAGCGGCCGCAGCTGGTGGTCACGATGCCGCTGATCGAGGGCACCGACGGCACCGGCGCCAAGATGTCCAAGTCCAAGGGCAACTACGTGGCGCTCTCCGCGACCGCCGACGACGTCTTCGGCAAGATCATGTCGATTCCGGACCGGCTGATGAAGCCGTACCTGGAGGCATGGACCGAGTGGACGGACGCGGAGATCGCCACCGCGATCGCCCGGGTCGAGGAGCGGTCACTGCACCCAATGGATCTGAAGAAGGTCCTGGCGGGCGAGGTCGTGGCGGCGCTGTACGGCCTCGAGAAGGCGATGGCGGCCCGTGCGGGCTTCGTCGCCCAGTTCTCCAAGAAGAGCTTCACCGACGTCGAGACGCCGGTGGTCGACGCCGGGGAGCACGGCACCGAGTCCATCGCGACCGTGCTGAGCAAGGTGCTGGAGTTCCAGCCCAGCGCCTCGGCCGCCCGCCGGGTCGCCAAGCAGAACGGTCTGCGGCTGGTGATCGAGACCGACGGCGGCCAGGAGTCGGTGGTGCTGCCCGAGGCCCAGGCGGTGCGCCCGCTGGCCGAGGTGGTCGCGGAGACGCTGGCGTCCGCCGGGCTCGCGGGGGCCTCCGGCGCGGTCTACCTCAAGGCCGGGCGGAAGATCGCCCAGGTGCGCGGGGTGTAAGTCCGCCCGCCTCACCACAGGCTCCACAACCGCACACGAAAGCGGCGGCCGGTGCACGTCCACCACGCGCACCGGCCGCCGCCGTCGTACCAGCCGTCGTACCGGCCGCCGCCCTCGCGCCCCTCAGGTCACACTGCGTCTGCGTCCGCCACTCCGGATCGAGTGCCACAGCGGAGTGCCCAGGGCGACGATCAGCACGGCCCCCGCCAGCTGGAGCAGATGCCGGATCCAGTCGAAGCCCCCGGTGTGCCTGACCCCGATCCAGCCGGCCACCGCATTGCCCAGCATGCCGCCGAGGATGCCGTAGACGCAGGTCAGCCAGAGCGGAATGGCCTGTTTGCCGGGCAGGATCGCCCTGGCGATCACACCCAGGATCAGGCCCACGACGATCGCCCATAGCCAGTTCATGTCGCCTCCCTGACACGCGGCGAGGGGATGCACATCCCTTCCAGTGTTCGGCCACTTCGAGTACGGCGCACGCCGGAGGCCCGGTACGCACATCGGCGCACCCGGGGACGGCACCCATCAGGGTGCCCCGGTCTCGAACCGAGGGCAGGCACGGCGTAACGTTGAGTACGTTCCAGAGCGGGGGAAGCCCGCTCGGCGATCAGGTGGTGGAACGTGATGCGGAAGCACGGCGATACGGAGGTCTTCCGGATCACCGGAGCGCGGCAGGGGCTGGCCGAGGACGTACGCGGCCGGCAGCGCCGCTATGTGATCTCGATGTCGGTCCGGACCGTCGCGGTCGTGCTGGCGGCGGTGTTGTGGAACGTGGAGCGCCATGTGGCCATCGTGGCCCTGGTACTCGGCGCGGTGCTGCCCTACATCGCGGTCGTGATAGCCAACGCGGGCCGGGAGAACGCCACTTCGCTGCCCACCACCTTCATCCCGACCCCGCCCCGTCCGATGCTGATCGCCGGGCGCGGAGAGGAGCCGGGCGATCCCCGAGGGGCGGAATCCGTCCCGGAGGACGTCGGACATATCAGCGAGCCTGGACGCGGTGAGCGTGGCTGACCTGCCAGGTTTCCGTAAGCTCAAGAAAACCTCAGATCAATAGTGCGGTACCGGTGCACCGGGCCCCATCCCTCGTGACATACTGCGTACGCGCTCCGCATCCCCCGTCGGAGCGACGGACCGACGCCGGGCGGCTCCCCCCGTGGCTGCCCGGCGTCGCCATGTCCGGCGCGCTTTTCGTAGAGTCTGCGGTGTGAACACCCGCGAGACCGCCGCCGAGACCGACACCGTGATCTGCTCCGCCAAGGGCTGCCACGCCCCCGCCGTATGGGTGCTGGCCTGGAACAACCCCAAGATCCACACCCCCGAGCGGCGCAAGACCTGGCTCGCCTGCGAGGAACACCGCGCATATCTCTCGGAGTTCCTCGGAGTGCGGGGCTTCCTCAAGGACGTGGTGACGCTGGAGGAATGGTCGGCCGCCGAAGACCAGTGATCAGCCCCCGATCGCCGACATCGGCCGGTCCGGCTGGAGGAACGACGGGTCATCGAGCCCGGATCCGGCCTTCTTGCCCCACATAGCCAGCCGCCACAGCCGGGCGATCTCCTCGTCCGGGGCGCCGGAGCGCAGCGCTCCGCGCAGATCGGACTCCTCGCGCGCGAAGAGGCAGGTGCGCACCTGCCCGTCGGCGGTCAGCCGGGTGCGGTCGCAGGCGCGGCAGAACGGGCGGGTGACCGAGGCGATGACGCCGACCCGGGCCGGGCCGCCGTCCACCAGCCAGCGCTCGGCGGGCGCGGAGCCGCGCTCCTCCTCGCCCTCGGCGGTGAGGGTGAAGCGGGTGCGCAGACTGGCCAGGATGTCCCCGGCGGTGATCATGCCGTCGCGCTTCCAGCCGTGCTGGGCGTCGAGCGGCATCTGCTCGATGAAGCGCAGCTCATAGCCGTTTTCCAGGGCCCAGGCGAGCAGGTCGGGCGCCTCGTCGTCGTTGAGCCCGGGCATCAGCACGGCGTTGACCTTCACCGGGGTGAGCCCGGCGGTGCGCGCCGCGTCGAGGCCGCGCAGCACATCGCCATGGCGCTTGCGCCGGGTCATGGTCTGGAAGACCTCGGGGCGCAGGGTGTCGAGCGAGACATTGACCCGGTCCAGGCCCGCGTCGCGCAGGGCCTGGGCGGTGCGCTCCAGCCCGATGCCGTTGGTGGTGAGCGACATCCGGGGACGCGGGTCGAGGGCGGCGCAGCGCTCCACGATGCCGACCAGACCGGGGCGCAGCAGTGGCTCACCGCCGGTGAAGCGGACCTCGGTGACCCCGAGCTCGGTGACGGCGATCCCGATCAGCCGGACTATCTCGTCGTCGGTGAGCAGATCCGGTTTGGCGAGCCACTGCAGGCCTTCTTCCGGCATGCAGTAGGTGCAGCGCAGATTGCAGCGGTCGGTCAGGGAGACACGCAGGTCGGTGGCTACGCGACCATAGGTGTCGATCAACATGGTGGCGGCCCCTCCACGGTTGGCGTGCGTGCACTGCTCAATTGTCTCGCAGCGTACGTGACGGGTGTGACATGGAGGGACCGCGCGGGTGGAAATGGCCGGTCAGTGGGCTCCGTGCCCGGTGAGCGAGCGCACCTCCAGCTCGGCGTACTTCTCCTTGTCGGGCTGTTCCTTGGAGACGATGGTGCCCAGCCAGCCGAGCAGGAAGCCCAGCGGGATGGAGATCAGTCCGGGGTTCTCCAGCGGGAACCAGTGGAAGTCCACGTCCGGGAACATCGAGGTCTCCTTGCCCGAGACGACGGGCGAGAAGAGCACCAGGAAGACCGAGGAGATCAGTCCGCCGTAGATGGACCAGAGCGCGCCCTGGGTGGTGAACCGCTTCCAGAACAGGCTGTAGAGGATGGTCGGGAGGTTGGCGGAGGCGGCGACCGCGAAGGCGAGTGCCACGAGTCCGGCGACGTTGAGATCTCGTGCGAAGACGCCGAGGACGACGGCGACGGTGCCGATGCCGACGGTGGCCCAGCGCGCCGCCGAGATCTCCTCCTCCTGGGTCGCCTTGCCCTTGCGGATGACGTTGGCGTACAGGTCGTGGGCGAAGGACGACGAGGAGGCGAGGGTGAGCCCGGCGACCACGGCGAGGATCGTCGCGAACGCCACCGCGGAGATCACCGCGAGCAGGATGGCGCCGCCCGTGGAGTCCGGTCCGCCGCCGATCTCCTCGGCGAGCAGTGGTGCGGCGGTGTTGCCCGACTTGTTGGAGGCGATGATGTCGTCGTGCTTGAGCAGCGCGGCGGCGCCGAAGCCCAGCGCGATGGTCATCAGGTAGAACAGGCCGATGATGCCGATGGCCCAGTTGACCGAGTTACGGGCGGCCCGGGCGGTGGGCACGGTGTAGAAGCGGATGAGGATGTGGGGCAGGCCGGCGGTGCCCAGGACCAGGGCGATGCCGAGCGAGATGAAGTCCAGCTTGGTGGTGGCGTTGATCCCGTACTTCAGCCCCGGCTCCAGGAAGGACTCGCCGATGCCGCTGTTCTTGGCCGCCTCGCCCAGCAGGTCGGAGATGTTGAAGTTGAACTTCAGCAGCACCAGGAAGGTGATCAGCAGCGTGCCCGCGATCAGCAGCACGGCCTTGACCATCTGCACCCAGGTGGTGCCCTTCATGCCGCCGATGGTGACGTAGAGGATCATCACGACGCCGACGAGGACGACGATGAGGATCTTCCCGGCCTCGCTGGTGATGCCCAGCAGCAGGGAGACCAGCACCCCCGCGCCCGCCATCTGCGCCAGCAGGTAGAAGATCGACACGACGATGGTGGAGACGCCCGCGGCGGTGCGCACCGGGCGCTGGCGCATCCGGTAGGCGAGCACGTCGCCCATCGTGTAGCGGCCGGAGTTCCGCAGCGGCTCGGCGACCAGCAGCAGGGCGACCAGCCAGGCGACGAGGAAGCCGATCGAGTACAGGAAGCCGTCGTAACCGGCGAGCGCGATCGCGCCGGCGATGCCGAGGAAGGACGCGGCGGACATGTAGTCGCCGGAGATGGCCAGGCCGTTCTGGAAGCCGGTGAACTGGCGGCCGCCGGCGTAGAAGTCGGTGGCGTCCTTGGTCTGCCGGCCCGCCCAGACGGTGATGGCCAGGGTCGCCAGGACGAAGACCGCGAAGAGCGTGACGATCAGCGGCCGGTTGTCCGAGGCGCTCTCGGCCGCGAGCAGTTGGGGATTCATGAGCGCTCCTCCAGACGGGCCTTGATGGCCTGGGCGCGCGGGTCCAGCTTGGCGGCGGCGTGCCGGGAGTACCACCAGGCGATGAGGAAGGTGGTCAGGAACTGGGCCAGCCCGAACACCAGGGCCACGTTGATGTGGCCCACGACCTTGGTGCCCATGAAGCCGTCCGCGTAGTTGGACAGCAGGACGTAGAGCAGGTACCAGCTGACGAACGCGATGGTGAGCGGAAAGGCGAACGAGCGGTGGGCACCGCGCAGTTCGCCGAACTCCGCGCTCGCTTGCACCTCGGCGTAGGCAGAACGGTCAAGTTGCCGCTGATCGTCGGGGCGATCGTTGGCCGGTGCGGTATCCACGGTCTCTCCTGGTGAGTGGGTCCGACGGGAACGAAATACGGCGGCGAGTGATCCGGATCACGCATGGTAGGTCGGTGCGGACCCCGTACGACAGGGGCCGGTTGATTGAAAGACGGATAAGAATTCGGGGGAGGGATCGGCTCCGGGTACTGTGGCGGGTTTTCTTCCGGAATGCATTGATGTCCGACCTTGATCAGCGATAGCTTCCATCGTCATGTACCCGCCCAGCCGCGGAGGGCGTTCGGGCGGCCCGTACGGATGAAGTGGAGATCCCATGGCTCATCTGAGATCGGCACCTCCAAGACCCGGACGGCGGGCCTTTGACGGCCCGCCGGCTTCGCACCACCCCCTCACCACTCCCCGCCGCCTCTGCCCCGGTCCCGCGGCGTCCCGGGGCATCGAGGCGGCGCGCGGGATCCGCGCCACGAGGGCGCGCACATTCGCTTGTGCGGATGACCCCGGCCGGACCACCGCCGTTGACGCGGCCCGCTGGACCACCGCCGTTGACACGGCCCGCTGGGCCGCCGCCCGCGCCCGGGGGCTCCGCGTCCCCCGAGTGGCGCGCTGAGCGCGCGTCCGCGCCCCCGGTCCGGAACGCTGACGATCCAGCCCGGTCCGCCCGCCCAGAGCCTTCTCAGCCACCTCGAGAGAACCGTCCTCGAGAGAACCGTCGAGAGAACCGGAGTACCCATGACGCCGCGCCGCACCTCCCTGCCGCTGCGCACCGCCGCGATACCCGCCGCCATGGCGCTCACCACCGCGCTGGCCTTCCTGCCCACCACCGCCACCGCGCTCGGACGGGACGGCCACGCCGCCGCAGCCGCCACGGCCGACGGTCCGTCCCTGAGCTATGTCGTCAACACCCGCCCGGGGCAGGACCCGTCCCGGATCCGCAAGGCCATCGCCCAGGCCGGCGGCACGGTCGTGGTGTCCTACGACCGGATCGGCGTCATCGTCGTCCACTCCGCCAACCCGGACTTCGCCAAGACCGTCCGTAAGGTGCGCGGCGTCGCCTCCGCCGGGAACACCCGCACCGCCCCGCTGCCCGCCCAGTCCACCGACGACATCGACACGCCGAAGCTGCTGAGCGAGAAGCAGCGGCAGGCGGTGGCGGCCAAGGCGAAGGCCGGGCAGGACCCGCTGGAGCCGCTGCAGTGGGACCTGCCGGCGATCAAGGCGGACAAGGCGCATGAGAAGAGCCTGGGCAGCCGTAAGGTCACCGTCGGGGTCATCGACACCGGTGTGGATGACACCCACCCCGATCTGGCGCCGAACTTCGACCGTAAGGCGTCCGTCAACTGTGTGACGGGCAAGCCGGACACCGCCGACGGCGCCTGGCGGCCGACCGCCGAGGAGTCCCCGCACGGCACGCATGTGGCGGGCGAGATCGCCGCCGCGAAGAACGGCATCGGCGTCACCGGCGTGGCCCCGGGCGTCAAGGTCTCGGGGATCAAGGTGTCCACGACGGCCGGGTTCTTCTACACCGAGGCGGTCGTCTGCGGCTTCGTCTGGGCCGCCGAGCACGGCGTGGACGTCACCAACAACAGCTATTACACCGACCCGTGGTACTTCAACTGCACCACCGACCCGGACCAGAAGGCCCTGGTCGAGGCGGTGCGCCGGGCCTCGTCGTACGCCGAGCGCCGGGGCGTGGTCAATGTGGCCGCGGCGGGCAACGAGAACTACGACCTGACCTCGGACACCATCACCGACCCCTCCAGCCCCAACGACACCACCCCCGGTGACCGGGAGGTGGACCCGAGCGTCTGCCTGGACATCCCGACCCAGCTGCCGGGCGTCGTCACGGTCGCCTCGACCGGCGCCAAGGGGCTCAAGTCCTCGTTCTCCAACTACGGCCTGGGGATCATCGACATCGCGGCCCCCGGCGGCGACAGCACCGCCTACCAGAAGCCGGAGCCCCCGGCCACCAGCGGCCTGATCTACAACACGCTGCCGGGCGGGCAGTACGGCTACATGGCGGGCACGTCGATGGCCTCGCCGCATGTGGCCGGTGTCGCGGCGCTCATCAAGAGCACCCATCCGCACGCCTCCGCACGGCAGGTGAAGGCGCTGCTCAAGGCCGAGGCCGATGACCTGGCCTGCCCGATGCCGTACGACATCGACGGCGACGGCACGGTCGACGCGGTGTGCGAGGGCGGCAAGCGGTACAACGGCTTCTACGGCGCCGGGCTCGCGGACGCCCTGGACGCCGTCGAGAAGTGACCGGCTGACACAATGCACGGGCCGCCGGGGCGGAGCAGCCGCCCCGGCGGCCCGTACGCGTTCCCCATGAAGCCGCGAGAGGACCCCGTTCCCGTGCACCACGACGACTCCTGGGGACCGCTGCCCCCGCGGCCGGCCGTCTCGCTGCTGATCCGGTTCGTGCTGACCGTGCTGCTGCTGCCGCTGTGGTGGGCGCTGATCGTGGTGATCTTCCTCTGCTTCATCGCCTTCGGAATCGTGGCCGAGATCCTTACGGTGATCCCCGGATTCGAGAAGGGGTTCCTCGGCCTGATCGACAAGTTCGGGGACAGCGTGAAGGTGTGGCCCGCCTGGTGCGTGACGCTCCCGGAGCTGCGGCACGAGGGCGACGCGGCCTTCTACCGGGCCCGGGTCGACAAGCGCATCGCCTCCTGGACCGCCAAGGAACTGGCCGCCCAGAAGGCGAAGAAGGCCCCGCCGCCCGGTCCGCACGACATCCCCGTGCGCGAGTACCGCGGGGTGGGCGCGGGCTATGTGGTCGAGGCGGCGCGTGCCCGGGGCTGGGAGCTGAGCCATGACCGCCCCTCGGACCCGCTGCGCATGGTCCGGCTCAGGCGGCTGCCGGCCACGGCCTGACGGGGGTCACGGGCCGGCGAGGGGCACGGGCCGGCGAGGGGCACGGGCCGGCGAGGGGCACGGGCCGGCGAGGGGCACGGGCCGGCGAGGGGCACGGGCCGGTGAGGGGCACAGCCTTACGGACGTCACGGCCCTACGCGTCGCGGCCTTACGGACGTCACGGGCTGACGAGCGCCCGTTCCAGCGCAGGACGCGGGGCGCGGGGCTCCCTCGCGCGTCGCCCCCGCCGCCAGCAGCCACTGGGCGGCTATATAGGTGGCCATGATCCAGAACTGGGGCACCGGCGGCCGTGGCAAGTCCGCGAGCCCGGCCGCGATCAGGGTGTCGGAGAGCATGAACAGCGCCCCGCCGAGCCCGGTCCACGCACCCGCCCCGAGCGCGGCCAGCCCCATGACCGTCAGCAGCAGGCTGTAGCCCGCGACGGGAAGCCGCAGATGCGCCGCGAGGCCGGGCCACAGCAGCGCCACCGTGCCCAGCCACGCGGCCCCGTACCCGGCGGCCACCCATGGCGCCGTACGGCGCCACCCGGCGCGGGCGAACAGCGCCAGATAGCAGAGGTGCCCGGCCGCGAAGCAGCCCATTCCGGCCAGGAACGCGGTCTCGCCGCCGATCTGCAGCAGCACATCGCCCCCGCAGCCGCACAGCAGGGCGGCCGGGAGCGGCCACGGCCCGCCACGCGCCAGGGCCCATACGGCGAGCACGGGCATCAGGGCGGGCTTGGTGAGGTGGACGACGGTGGTGGCGTCCACGAGCAGCGCGCCCAGGTGAACGGCGGTCAGCAGCGCGAAGAGGGCCTGCAGGACCGTCGTGGCGCGCCCGGCGGCGGCCGTCACCGCACGCTCTCGCCGGCCGGCTCCGGCCGCCCGGCCTCCGGACCGGCCTCCGGGGAGCCGGCGTCCCGGGAACCGGCGGCCGAGGAACCGTCCTCCGGGGAACCGCCCTCCGGGAGACCGGCTTCCAGGGCCGGCGCGGGCTGCCAGCCCGGTCCCCGGAAGACCCGGCCCGCCCGCTCGCGCCAGTCCCGCGCCGCCGCGATGTCGCGGGCGATGGCCGCGTACTCGTGCGTGGCCACGCGCAGCGGGTTGTAGGTGTTGATGTTCTTCGTCAGGCCGTAGACGGGCCGCTCGGTCTCGGGGACGAAGGACCCGAAGAGCCGGTCCCAGACGATGAGGATGCCTCCGAAGTTGCGGTCCAGATAGCCGCCTTGGGAGGCGTGGTGGACGCGGTGGTGCGAAGGGGTGTTGAAGACGAACTCGATGGGGCGCGGCAGGGTGCCGATCCGCTCGGTGTGGATCCAGAACTGGTAGACGAGGTTCACCGACGAGCAGAACGCCACCGCCGCCGGGTGCACCCCGAGCACGATCATCGGCACGTAGAACGGCCAGACGGTCCAGGTGGTCCACGGCTGCCGCAGGGCGGTGGTGAAGTTGAACTTGCGGCTGGAGTGGTGCACCACATGGCACGCCCACAGGATGCGGATGACGTGGTGCCCACGGTGCGACCAGTAGTAGAAGAAGTCCTGGGCGAGCAGCATCAGCGGCAGCGTCCACCACACCACCGGCACGCGCAGCGGGGTGAGTTCGTGGATGGCGGCATAGATCGCCACAATCGGGATCTTCCACAGCAGATCGAAGACCAGGCTGCCGAGCCCCATGGTGACGCTGGTCGCGGCGTCCTTCGCCGCGTACCCCTCGGCGTCCTCGTCGGGGTGGAAGCGGTAGCTCACCATCTCCACGACGGCGAGCAGGACAAAGGCCGGTATCGACCACATCACGGCATTGGGCAGGTGCGGCATGTCCGCAACATAGGACCGCCCGTAAGGCCGTCGCTAGAGGTGGTTACCAACAAGTATGGTAGATGCGGTGTCAACAAGAGGCCTCGCCTCGCGCCGCATGGCCAATTAAGCTCCCCGGCTGTGCGCAGAGCCAGAGAGCGGATCCGGACCGGCGGCATGGCCTTCGCCTGCCTGCTGTCGGCGCTCACCACGGGGTGCTCCTCCGGGTCCGGCGGCGATGACTCCCCCTCAGCCCTGATGGACGCGGTGGGACACATCTCGACCGCGGGCACGAAGGGGGCCCAGGTCTCCTATCTCGACGCCGCCCGAGTGCGCTCCCTGGAGAAGGGCGACTCCCGGCGGTTCCGCGCCGTCGGCCAGGCGGGCAGTCCGCTGATGACGGGCTACCGCTTCAACGCCCATGCCTATGGCCTCGATCCGGCCATGATCGACACCGATGTGACCAATGGCTACGCCGGGCACTGGCAGGGCTCCTTCGACGCGGACCACGTCACCGCCAAGCTCAAGGCGGGCGGATTCACCCGGCGCGCCTGGCACGGCGAGACGGTCTGGACGAAGGACGGGATCACCCTCCAGGTCTCCAAGGGCGAGATCTCCTTCGGCTACGCCGGTAAGGACCTGTCGGCGGTGCGCCCGGCCAAGGGCGAGTCCGTGGCGGACGACCAGGATTACCGGGCGCTGGGCGACTGTCTGGGCGATGTCTACCGCGTCGACTTCGGCGGGAAGGACCCCAAGGACCCGGTGCGGCTCTCGGCCACCGGACAGCTGGCGAAGTCCGCGAAGCAGACATCCGGGGTCATCTGCGCCCTCACCGACGGCAAACGGACCGCCGAACGGGCCGCCGACCGCCTGAAGTCCGTCATCCGCCAGCGGGCCCCGCGGTTCGACGGCGCCAACGTGACGGTTCTCACCGGGGATTCGCCCGGGGTGAAGGTGACGGTGCCCGACCGCCCGGGCGACAAGCGCGCCGGCCGCCTCCTCATCAGCGACATCGATCTGCAACTGGCCCTGTCCAGGCTCTGACCCGCCGCCCGGGCCCGACGCCCCGTCAACCCCGGCGTGTCGGACGCCCGGACCGGCCCGCCGGTCAGGGTTGTCGGTGACGGCCCGTATCCTCATGGACCATGCTCGAAGACCCCACGGCAGCCGCCCCGCACCTCGCCCCGCCGTCCTCCTGGCCGGCCACCTATCCGCAGGGGTACGCGGTCGTCGACGTGGAGACCACCGGCCTCGCCCGCGACGACCGGATCGTCTCCGCGGCGGTCTATCAGCTCGACGCCCGGGGCGCGGTGCAGGACCACTGGTACACGCTGGTCAATCCGCAGCGCGATCCGGGCCCGGTGTGGATCCACGGCCTCACCGAGGAGATGCTCGCGAGCGCCCCGCGCTTCCCCGAGATCGCCGCGGAGCTCTCCGAGCGCCTGGCCGACCGCGTCCTGGTGGCGCACAACGCCGCCTTCGACTGGTCGATGCTCGCCCGCGAGTACGCCCGCACCCGCACCGCCGCGCCCGTGCGGCAGCGGCTGTGCACCATCGCCCTCTCCAAGGAGCTGGGCCTGCCGCTGCCCAACCACAAGCTGGAGACCCTCGCCGCGCACTACGGAGTGGTCCAGCGCCGCGCCCACCACGCCCTGGACGACGCGCGGGTGCTCGCCGAGACCTTCCGGCCCAGCCTCCACCGGGCCGCCGAGACCGGGCTGCGGCTGCCGCTGCTGGCCTGCCAGCCGCTCACCGAGTGGTCCGACGGCCCGGCCATCGGCCGCCAGCGGTCGTACCGGCAGACCTGGCGCCCCAGCCGCAAGCGCCCCGCCTGCCCCTACCCCAACCCCGGGCGCTACGAGCCGGGCGGGCAGCTGGTCCAGGGCATGCGGGTGGCGTTCTCCGGGGACACCTCCGTGGACCGCGAGCTGCTGGAGGACCGGGCGGTCGAGGCCGGGCTGCACGTGGCCACCAGCGTCTCCCGGCTCACCAGCGTGCTGGTCACCAACGATCCCGAGTCGCCCACGTCCAAGACCGCCAAGGCCCGCTCCTTCGGCACGCCCATCATCGACGAGGCGGCCTTCATGCAGCTCCTCCAGGACGTCACCCCCGCGCCGCCGACAAACAGGTGAAGTCGGCGCGACGCGCCCGCACGCCGCTCGCCCGCCACCGCGCGGGCCCGCACGCTGAGGCGCATGGCACGTTGTGAGGTCTGCGGAAACGACTACCGGATGACATTCGAAGTGCACGCACAGGGCAATGTGCACGTCTTCGACTGCTTCCAGTGCGCCATCCACCGCATGGCGCCCATTTGCGAGCACTGCCGGACCCAGATCATCGGGCAGGGCGTGGAGGCCGACGGCCACTTCTACTGCTGTGCGCACTGCGCGCGGGCGGAAGGGAAGGTGGGCATCGTCGACCATGTGTGAACCCGGCCACCTGCGTGGATTGTCCTGGGACGCCCCCAGCGGCCGAGGGACAATCCACGCCGAGTAGGGTCAGGGACGTGTACCGCTTCCTGTTGACCCGGCAGTGGGTGATCCTCACACTCGTGGCCCTGGCCCTGATCCCGACGATGATCAGGCTGGGTTTCTGGCAGCTGCACCGCCATGAGCACCGGGTCGCGCAGAACCAGCTGATCGGGGACAACCTCGACGCCCCGGCCGTGTCCGTCGAGAAGCTCACCGCTCCCGGCCGTACGGTCCCCCGCGACGACACCTGGCGCACGGTGACCGCCACCGGCACCTACGACGCCGCCCACGAGGTCGTCGTCCGCCAGCGCACCGGCTCCGACGAGCAGTCCATCGGCTACTTCGTCCTCACCCCGCTGCTGCTCCCGGACGACCGCGCGGTGCTGGTCAACCGGGGCTGGATCCCGGCGGGCACGGACCTCACCAAGTTCCCCAAGGTCCCCGCCGCCCCCTCCGGCAAGGTCACCGTCACCGGTCGGCTGAAGGCCGACGAGACCACCGGCAACAGCGGCATCAAGGACAAGCAGGGGCTGCCGCCCCGCCAGGTCTCGCTGATCAACAGCGAGCAGCAGGCGAAGGTGCTGTCCCGGCCCGTCCTCGGCGGCTACATCGAGCTCACCTCGTCCTCCCCCAAGGGCGACAAGCAGCCCCAGCCGGTCGCCGCGCCCAACCACAGCGACATCGGCCCGCACATGGCGTACGCCGTCCAGTGGTGGCTGTTCTCCGCCGGTGTGCCCATCGGCTGGTTCGTGCTGGCCCGCCGCGAGCGCCGGGACCGCGCCGCCGAGGCCGCGAAGGCGGCGGCCACGCCGGAGAAGGTCCCCGCGACGGCCGCCACGGACTAGAGGGCGTCCGGCGGCTCTTCCCCCTCCCCCGCGGCACCGATATACGGCTCCGCCGCGCGGCAGGGCTGCGCCACCGGCCCTCCAGGGTCCGGGGCGCGGCCCCGGCCCCACCCGGGGTCTGGGGCACGGCCCCGACCCCACCCGGGGTCTGGGGCATGGCCCCAGACCCACACGGGGCCTGAGGCACAACCCCGGCCCCCACCCTGGATCGGAGGCCCAGCCTCGGCCCCACACGGGGCCTGAGGCACAACCCCGGCTCCGCCGCGCGGCAGGGCTGCGCCACTGGCCCTCCAGGGTCTGGGGCGCAGCCCCGGCCCCACCCGGGATCGGAGGCACAACCCCGCCCCCACACAGGGCCTGAGGCACAACCCCGGCTCCGCCGCGCGGCAGGGCTGCGCCACCGGCCCTCCAGGGTCTGGGGCGCAGCCCCGGCCCCACACGGGATCGGAGGCACAACCCCGCCCCCACTCGGGGTCTGGGGCCCAGCCCCGGCCCCACTCGGGGTCTGGGGCGCGGCCCCGGCCCCACTCGGGGTCTGGGGGGCGGCCCCAGGTTCGGGAAGGGGCGGGGAGGGGAACAGCCCGCCGCAGGCGTCACGACCCGCCGGACACCCCGCAGGCCCCGCCCTCATCGGTGACACCAGACGGCGGCCCTGGTCAGCCACCACCGCTCGATCGACTGGCTGTGCCTGCCCCGCTTCGACTCCCCCGCCCGCTTCGCCGCGCTCCTCGGCGACCGCGACAACGGCCACTGGCGGCCCGCCCCCAAGGGCGCGGGCGCCTGCACCCGCCACGGCTACCTCGACGACTCCCTCGTCCTTGAGTCGGGCCCTCTTCGAACGCCTCCTCGCTCTCCGCAACGACGTCGAGCTGCTCGCCGAGGAGTACGCCCCGGCGACCGACCGGCAGCTCGGTAACTTCCCGCAGGCGTTCAGCCATATCGGACTGGTGGGGACCGCCCTCACCCTCGCGGAGCGGCCCAGGGCAGACTGACCCCATGGATCTTGGACTCAAAGACCGGGTGTACATCATCACCGGGGCCACCCGCGGGCTGGGGCTCGCGGCCGCCCGTGAGCTGATCGCCGACGGCGCGAAGACCGTCATCACCGGCCGCGACGCCGATACGGCGGCCGCCGTCGCCGCCGACCTCGGGCCGAACGCGGTCGGGGTCGCCACCGACAACGCCGACCCCGAGGCGGCGGCCCGCCTCATCGCCACCGCTCGGGAGCGCTTCGGGGGCTTCGACGGCGTCCTCATCAGCGTCGGCGGCCCGCCGGCCGGGCTGACCGCCGACATCACCGACGCCCAGTGGCAGGCCGCCTTCGACTCCGTCTTCCTCGGCGCCGTCCGCCTTGCCCGCGGCGCCGCCGAGCAGCTCCCCTCCGGGGGCGTGATCGGCTTCGTCCTCTCCGGCTCCGTCCGCGAGCCGATCCCCGGCCTCACCGTCTCCAACGGCCTGCGCCCCGGCCTCGCCGGCTTCGCCAAGTCCCTCTCCCTCGAGGTCGGCCCCCGCGGCATCCGCGTCGTGGGCCTCCTCCCGGCCCGCATCGACACCGACCGCGTGCGCGAGCTCGATTCCCTCTCCGGCGACGCGGAGGCCGCGCGGGAGCGGAACGCGGCGGCGATTCCGCTGCGGCGGTACGGGACGCCCGAGGAATTCGGCAAGGCCGCGGCGTTCCTGCTCTCGCCTGCGGCGTCGTATCTGACCGGGCTGATGCTTCCGGTGGATGGCGGGGCCCTCCACAACATCTGAGGGGGCTTGGGGCCCACGGGGCTCCGCCCAAGATTTGGGCGCGGCTGGACGCCAAGCGCGGGCTGTGGGCGCGGTCGGCGCATTTCCCCTCCCCGCCCCTTCCCGAACCTATGGGGCTCCGCCCCCTAGACCCCCACCGGGGCTCCGCCCCGGACCCCGCTCCTCAAACGCCGGAGAGGCTGACGTCCGGGCGAGCCCACACCCAGCCCGGTACCCGCCCCGCCCGTGACACCGACCCGCCACCGGATACCGGACCGCGCGGAGCCAGGCACGGCCGGTTCTCTCCGCAGCCCCGGCGGCACTTGAGAAGCGGGGCCGGGGGCGGAGTCCAGGCGGGGGCCGTGGGGCGCAGCCCCAGGGTCGCGGGGGCAGAGCCCCAGCAGGGGCATGCAGGTGGGGCGTGGGGGGCGGAGCCCCGGGCGCCGTGGGGCGCAACCCCAGCGGAGACGTCGGGCTCAGCCCCAGGGGTCGCGGGGGGCACAACCCCGGCACGGAGCTCGGGGCGAAGCCCCCCGGGGGCATGAGCGTGAGGGCGAAGCCCCCGGCAGGCAGCTTGCGGCGCAGCCCCGGGCGCCGTGGAGCGCAACCCCAGCGAAGACGTCGGGCTCAGCCCCGCGGGCCGCAGAGGCACAACCCCGGCACGGGGCTCGGGACGAAGCCCCCCGGGGGCGTGAGCGTGAGAGCGAAGCCCCCGGCAGGCAGCTTGCGGCGCAGCCCCGGGCGCCGTGGAGCGCAACCCCAGCGAAGACGTCGGGCTCAGCCCCGCGGGCCGCAGAGGCACAACCCCGGCACGGGGCTCGGGACGAAGCCCCCCGGGGGCGTGAGCGTGAGAGCGAAGCCCCCGGCAGGCAGCTTGCGGCGCAGCCCCGGGCGCCGTGGAGCGCAACCCCAGCGAAGACGTCGGGCTCAGCCCCGCGGGCCGCAGAGGCACAACCCCGGCACGGGGCTCGGGACGAAGCCCCCCGGGGGCGTGAGCGTGAGAGCGAAGCCCCCGGCAGGCAGCTTGCGGCGCAGCCCCGGGCGCCGTGGAGCGCAACCCCAGCGAAGACGTCGGGCTCAGCCCCGCGGGCCGCAGGGGCACAACCCGGCACGGGGCTCGGGGCGAAGCCCCCCGGGGGTCGTGGGGGCGGAGCCCCTGCGTTTCGGGGAGGGGCGGGGTGGGGAATGCCCGCCGGAGGCGAACACGGGTGGGCGGGGGTCGCGGCGCGCATTCGCGCTCGCAGAGCTACCGCGCCCGCTCCGCCCCATGCCGCGCCACCCTCAGCCGCACCTCCGCCGGCAGCCGCTCCAGCCCCGCCGAAGCGCGGGCGCGCTCCAAAGCATCCGCTCGGACCGCGTCCAGAGTCGACAGCGGGTCCGCCCGCGCGTCCAGCGCCAAGCCCATCCGGGCCTCCGGCGTCGTCCGGCGGCCCCGTAGCAGGACGTGGGCGCGCTCCACGCCGTCCAGCGACTCCGCGTCCGACAGCAGCGCGGCCTCCAGGGCGCGGCCGCGCAGCAGGGCGCCCTCGCCGTCGCCCGTTTCCACGAGCACTTCCTGGAGCCGACGCCGTCGCAGCTGGGCCAGGAACCAGCACAGCGAAAGCACGAACAGCACCGCGAGCGCCGCGATGACGGCGGGCCACCACCACCCGGTGTCCCGCCACCGCGTGCGGTCCGCCCGGCTGAGCAGCACATCGTCGCGGCCGTCGAACGGCGGCCACCCGGCCAGGACCACCGCGCCCGCACCGGCCAGCACCAGGCCCACGAGCCCCAGCAGCACCCGGTTGACGACACTCAGCATGGCGCGCTCACCCCTTCGACTTCGCCGAGCGCCGGACGTGAACGGAGAGGGCGGGCGGCCGGGCCAGGCCCAGTTGGCGGATGCCCTCGTGGAGGGCGGCGTCCAGATCCGCGCGTACCTCGTCGAGGTCGCGGAAGTGGGCCAGCGCGCGGGCCCTGATCCGCCGCCGGCCGACGTCCACGCGGGCCGATCGCACACCGGGCACCTCCATCGCCCGGTCGCGCAGCACCAGCCCCGCCGACGTCCGGTCGATTCCGGCTCGAACGACAGCCCCGGCCCCGGACTCCGGTTCCGGCCCCGGCTCCGGCTCCGGCTCCGGCGCGCGCATCGGCAGCAGCCCCCGCAGCCCCGGCGCCATCGCGAGGATCACCATCCCCACCCCGAGCGCCGCCAGCAGCGCCGCCCCGCCCATGACCCACGCGTCGTCCAGCGGCCGCGAGGCGAGTTCATCGGCGAGCCAGTCCCGCCACCGCAGGGCGCGCCGCCCCGAGCGCACGGCCGCCACGTCGTACAGCAGCAGCCCGCTGACGGCGGCGATGACCAGGGCGGCGATCCCGGCCGGTACCCGCCGCTCGGACCAGAAGCGCCGGACGCGCCCGGGCGGATCCCCGTCCCCGGCACCGGAACCGGCACCCGCACCCGCCCTCGCGCCGTACGCCGACGCCGAGGTGGACTGACGTATCTTCTGGTCCGCGTTCATCGCACCCTGTCCCTCCCCCGACGCGCCCCGCGCTCCGGGCGCTCCCACCGCGGCACATGCAGCCGTTCCACCGTCACCGCGACCTCGGGCACCTCCATGCCCGTCAACTCGCCTACCCGTTCGATCACCTGACGACGCACCGCACCGCAGTGCGCGCCGATGTCCGAGGGATAGCCGAGCTCGACGGCGATCCGGACGCGCGCGACGCCCCCGCGCACCGCGGCGACCGCGTACGGCCGCGCGCCGACGCCACCGGCGAGGGCGGCCTCACCGGGGCCCGCACCGGCAGCCGCACCGGCATCCGCACCGATATCCGCACCCGCACCCGTATTCGCACCGGCAGCCGCCGCGCCGCCACCCCGCAACGCCTCCCGCGCCGCCTGCGAGGCGATCTTCGCAACGACCCGGTCCGCGATCCGCGTCGCACCCCGCTCACCCGGCTCCACCACGGCACGTCCTTACGGTCGTCATGGCGCTCACCGTGGCCGCCCATCCCGGCCACGGGAACGGAAGAAGTCGCCCGGCTCCAGATCACCATCCAGGAACCGGCCGACGATGAACCCGACGGCTCCCAACGCCGCCACCAGCAGAAAGGCCCCGAAACCACCGAAATAACCCGCGAAAGCCAGCGCCATTCCCGCGATCATCCCGACCACGGCCATGCTCATCGTGTGCTCCTTCGCTGGAGCCAACCGGAACCGCTGCCGGCCTACTGGAGCCGCGGCTCCGGCGATTCCTCTTCCTCGTCCGGCAACTTCACATCGCTGACCGCGATATTGACCTCGACGACCTCGAGGCCGGTCATCCGCTCGACGGCCGCGATCACGTTCTCCCGTACGGCCCGTGCGACATCGGCGATGGAGACGCCGTAGTCCACCACGATCTCCAGGTCGAGGGCCGTCTGTACCTCCCCCACCTCCGCCTTCACCCCGCGGGTGACCGACCGGCCGCCGGGCACCCGGTCCCGTACGACCCCGAAGGTACGCGCGAGACCTCCGCCCATCGCATGGACGCCGACCACATCGCGGGCCGCCATACCCGCGATCTTCTCCACGACGCCATCGGCGATCGTGGTGCGCCCCCGCGCGGCCGGGTCGCCTCCGCCCCGCCGGTTGCGATCGGTGGCGGCGGCCGCCGGGGCGACGCCGGTCCCGGCGCCCAGCGTCTTGGGCGTACCGGCGGCGGGTTCCGTGGCGGGGTTCTCGGGTCGGTTCCGTGGTGTGGTCTCGGACATCACCGATCGTCCCTTCCGAGCGAAGAGCGGTGGAAGCGGTTTCCGTTCGCTCTACTTGCCACCTTAAAGGGGCCTTCCCCGAACCGCTTCGGAGATGCGGCACTCGCGCGATCGATACGGCAGGCTGAGAGCGGTGGGGCTCACGTCCGTACGGCGGTAAGGGGTGACACGGTGGTCACGGACCGGCTCGCGCAGACCGTAAGGGAGCAATTGCGGCTCGGTCGGCTGCTGCCCCTGGGCACGCGGGAGGACGGCTCCTGGATCACCGAACGCGCGGCGAGCGACGTGCTCGGGCGGGCCGCCGCCGAGGTGCCCGGAGCACATCTGGGAGCGCTGCGGATCGGGCCCGCCGACCCCGGCACCGCCGGGACGCCCGCGGTCCCGCCCCCGCCGAGCGCGCTGCCGCCGGGGCCCCTGCGCATCGCGGCGGAGTGCGGGGCGACGCTGGAGGAACCGCTTCCGGTGACGGCGGACCGGCTGCGCGACGCACTGCTCGACGCGGCGACGGACCGGCTCGGTCTCCTGGTGGAGGCGGTGGACATACGGGTGACGGAGGTGCTGGCCGAGCTCCCGGCCCCGTCCCCGGAGACCCCGCGCCCCCACCGGATCGAGCGCCCGGAATCCGACCCCGCCACCGCGGCCGTCGCCCGCGCCGCCGCCTCCGTGCCCGGCGTCGCCCGGCTGGCGCCGGTGCTGGGCTCGCCCCGGGCCGTGCGGATCGAGGGTGCGCACATCCGGATCGAACTGGCCGTGGCGGCGGATCACCGCGCCGTGGACGTGGCGAGGGCGGTACGAACGGCGGTGGCGGAGGCCGCCCCGGGCCCGGGAGACCAGCCGCCCACGGTGGCCGTCCTCGTCACGGCCGTGGAGCCCTGACCGGAACCAGCCCCGGCCGGTCACTCACTCCTCGGCGTACTTCCGCAGCCCCTCGACCGTGCGCTCCAGCTCCTCGACCCGGTCCGCCAGCTGTTCCGTCCGCGCCTCGAGCAGGCGGTTCTTGCGGTGCATCTCCAGGAACACATTGACCTTCGTCCGCAGCAGCCAGGGGTCGAACGGCTTGGTGAGGAAGTCGGCGGCGCCGATCGCATAGCCCCGGTAGGCGTAGTCGGAGTCGGCGTCGGTCCCGGTCAGCAGGATGATCGGGACGTCCTTGGTCTGGTCGAGCCGCTTGATGTTGGCGGCCGTCTCGAAGCCGTCCATGCCCGGCATCAGGACGTCGAGCAGAACGACGGCGAAGTCCTGCCGCAGCATCGCCTTCAGCGCCTCCTCGCCGGAGCGGGCACGGACGAGCTGCTGATCGAGCGGGCCGAGGACGGCCTCCAGCGCGATCAGGTTCTCCTCCATGTCGTCGACGATGAGGATTCCGGCCTTCTCGGGCACGCTCGTAGTCATCTCTCCCCCTGCCTCGGCCTCGGCGGACCGGTCTCGGCAGGCGCGGCGGTCTCACCATCGGACGTGGCGTCACCGCTCCCGGACTCGCCCGCCTCCCCCGACTCACCCGACTCTCCGGGCCGGCCCGGCTCCCCCACCTCACTGTCCGGATCGAGCAGATCGAGGATCGCCGACATCAGCCGGTCGACGTCCACGGGCTTGGGGACATAGCCGTTGGCGCCGCTGTCGATGGCCTTCTCCCGGTCGCCGGGCATGGCCTTCGCGGTCAGGGCGAGGATCGGCACATCGGCGAGACGCGGCGTGCAGCGGATGGCCCGGATCGTCTCGTACCCGTCCATCTCCGGCATCATCACGTCCATCAGGACCAGCGAGACGTCCGGGTTGCGATGCAGCACCTCCAGCCCCTCGCGGCCGTTCTCCGCGTACTTCACCGTCATGCCGACCCGGCCCAGCACATGCGTGAGCGCGAAGACGTTCCGGATGTCGTCGTCGACGATCAGGATGCGGCGGCCGTTCAGCACCTGGCCGGGGCGTCCGCGCTGCCACTCCTTGAGCCGGGTGGTTCCCGGCCAGCCGTCGTCGTGGTCCTCGCCCTCGCTCTCCCCGCTGCTCCCGGCCTCGGCCTCCGCCCCGCCGCCCGGGGCCCGGGTGGCGAGCCGGCCGGCGTCCAGGCTGTCCGCCTCGCCGAAGACCCCGCTCGGGGCGTGGTCGGCGGTGTCCGGCAGCGTCTCGTCCGAGGCGGGCGCGACCGCCGGGACGGTGGAGCCGGTGGCCCTGGGGTCCGAGGGGTCGGGGGCCGGGGCGACGCCGCTGTAGTGCGCGGGGACGTAGAGGGTGAAGCGGGAGCCGACGCCCAGTTCGCTCTCGGCCACGATCCGGCCGCCGAGCATTCCGGCGATCTCCCGGCTGATGGACAGGCCGAGGCCCGTCCCGCCGTACTTCCGGCTGGTGGTGCCGTCGGACTGCTGGAACGCCTCGAAGATCACCGGCAGCTTCTCCGGCGGGATGCCGATACCGGTGTCGGTGACGGAGAACGCGATGACGGCGCCCGCGGCCCGCAGCGTCTCCTCCTCGAACTGCGCTGCCGGGGCGCGCTCGACGCGCAGCGTCACCCCGCCCGACGAGGTGAACTTCAGGGCGTTGGAGAGCAGATTGCGCAGGATCTGCTGGAGCCGCTGCTCATCGGAGAACATCTCGCGCGGTACGTCCTCGCCGACCGCGATCTCGAACGACAGGCCCCGGTCGACGGCGAGCGGCCGGAAGGTGGCGTTCACATAGTCGAGGATCTTGACCAGCGGCAGCTTCTTCGGCCGGACGTCCATCCGGCCCGCCTCGATCTTCGACAGATCCAGGATGTCGTTGATCAGCTGGAGCAGATCGGAGCCGGAGCGGTGGATGGTGGCGGCGAACTGCACCTCCTGGGCGGACAGCCGGTCCTCGGGGTTGTCGGCGAGCAGCCGGGCCAGGATGAGCAGCGAGTTCAGCGGGGTGCGCAGCTCATGCGACATATTGGCCAGGAACTCGGACTTGTACTGGGAGGCGGTCGCCAGCAGCGCGGCCTTCTCCTCCAGCTCCGCGTTGGAGCGCTGGAGCTCGTTCGAGCGCTGGCGCAGCTCGGTGGTGAGCCGCTGGGACTCGGAGAGCAGCGACTCGGTGCGGGCGTTGGCGATGATGGTGTTGATCGAGACGCCGATGGTGTTGACGAACTGGTCGATGAAGGCCAGATGGACATCGCTGAACCGGCTGAACGAGGCGAGCTCGATCACTCCGAGCACCTGGTCCTCGTAGAGGATCGGCAGGATCACCACGCTGGCCGGGAGCGCGGAGCCCAGCCCGGAGTCGATGGTGATGTAGTCGGGCGGGACGTCGTTGATGAGGATCCGCTTCTTCTCCACCGCCGCCTGGGCGACCAGCCCGCGGCCCCGGACACCGGCCCGCGGCGTCTGGCCGTCGCCCCCGACCGCGCCCTGATCGGTGCCGTATCCGGCGATGAGCTCGAGCCCCTCACCGGGCCTGGCACCGGCCGCGCTGAGGAAGAACGCCCCGAACTGCGCGTTGACCAGCGGGGTCAGCTCGCTCAGGATCAGATCGGCGACCTCGACCAGATCGCGGTGGCCCTGCATCAGGGAGGCGATACGGGCCAGGTTGGACTCCAGCCAGTCCTTCGCGCGGGTGGTCTCGCGGAGGTTGGCGACCATCAGATTGACGTTGTTCTTCAGCTCGGCGACCTCGCCCTGCGCCTCGACCGAGATGGACCCGGACATATCGCCCTGGGCGACGGCGGACGCGACCTCGGCGATCGCGCGCACCTGGGTGGTCAGATTGAGGGCGAGTTCGTTCACGCCGGTGGTCAGCCGCTTCCAGGTGCCGTAGACGCCCTCGACCCGGGCCTGGCCGCCCAGGCGGCCCTCGCTGCCGACCTCGCGGGCCACCCGCGTCACCTCGTCGGAGAACGAGGAGAGCGTGTCGACCATGGTGTTGATGGTGGTCTTCAGCTCGAGGATCTCGCCGCGCGCGTCGACGTCGATCTTCTTGCTCAGATCGCCGTCCGCCACGGCTGTGGCGACCTGGGCGATGTTGCGGACCTGGGACGTCAGGTTGGACGCCATGAAGTTCACGTTGTCCGTAAGGTCCTTCCAGACCCCGGACACGCCCGGCACTCCGGCCCGGCCGCCCAGCTGGCCCTCGGTGCCGACCTCGCGGGCCACCCGGGTGACCTCGTCGGCGAACGAGCGCAGCTGCTGGACCATGGTGTTCACGGTGTCCTTGAGCTCCAGGATCTCGCCCCGGGCATCGACCGTGATCTTCTTCGACAGATCGCCGTTGGCGACCGCCGTGGTCACCTGGGCGATGTTGCGGACCTGGGAGGTCAGGTTCAGGGCCATGAAGTTGACGTTCTCGGTGAGGTCCCGCCAGACCCCGGATACGCCGCGGACCTGGGCCTGACCGCCGAGGTTGCCCTCGGTGCCCACCTCGCGGGCCACCCGCGTCACCTCGTCGGCGAAGGACGACAGCCGGTCCACCATGGTGTTGATCGTCGACTTCAGCTCCAGGATCTCGCCCTTGGCCTCCACCGTGATCGTCTTGCTCAGATCGCCCTCCGCCACGGCGGTGGCGACCTGGGCGATGTTGCGGACCTGGGAGGTGAGGTTGTCCGCCATGAAGTTGACGTTCTGCGTAAGGTCCTTCCACACCCCGGAGACACCGCGGACCTGGGCCCGGCCGCCCAGCCGTCCCTCGGTCCCCACCTCGCGGGCCACCCGCGTCACCTCGTCGGCGAAGGCGGAGAGCTGGTCGACCATGGTGTTCACGGTCAGCTTGAGCTGCAGGATCTCGCCCTTCGCCTCCACCGTGATCGTCTTGCTCAGATCGCCGTCCGCGACGGCGGTGGCGACCTGGGCGATGTTGCGGACCTGGGAGGTGAGGTTGTCCGCCATGAAGTTGACGTTCTGCGTAAGGTCCTTCCACACCCCGGAGACACCGCGGACCTGGGCCCGGCCGCCCAGCCGTCCCTCGGTCCCCACCTCGCGGGCCACCCGCGTCACCTCGTCGGCGAAGGCGGAGAGCTGGTCGACCATGGTGTTCACGGTCAGCTTGAGCTGCAGGATCTCGCCCTTCGCATCCACGGTGATCTTCTGCGAGAGATCACCGGTGGCGACCGCCGTGGTCACCTGGGCGATGTTGCGGACCTGGGACGTCAGGTTGGACGCCATGAAGTTGACGCTGTCCGTGAGGTCCTTCCAGACCCCGGAGACGCCGCGCACCTGGGCCCGGCCGCCCAGCTCGCCCTCGGTGCCCACCTCGCGGGCCACCCGCGTCACCTCGTCGGCGAACGCGCCCAGCTGGTCGACCATGGTGTTCACGGTCAGCTTGAGCTCCAGCAGCTCACCGGTGGCCTCGACCGTCACTTGGCGGGTGAGGTCACCACGGGCGACCGCCGTGGTCACCTCGGCGATGTCGCGGACCTGCGCGGTCAGCCGGGAGGCCATGGTGTTGACGGCCTCCGTCACCATGCGCCAGTCGCCGGAGAGCCCCTGCACCTTGGCGCGGCCGCCCAGCCGCCCCTCGGTGCCCACCTCGCGGGCGATACGGGTCAGCTCGCCGGTGAACAGCGCCAGCTGGTCCACCGTGCGGTTCACCCCGCGTCCCAGCCGCCGCAGATCGCCGCGGAGCTGGCGGTTGCCGTCGTGCAGATCCACCCGCTGGGTCAGATCGCCGGAGGCGATCGCGTCGAGCACCCGCGTGGCGTTGGACACCGGGCCGGCCAGGGCGTCCACCAGCTGATTCGCCGCGTCCACAGTGGTGGCCCAGGCCCCCTGGCCGGGGCTCGCGGTGATCCGCTCGTCCAGCCTGCCCTGGCGCACCACCTCGCGGCGCACCCGGTGCAGCTCCCCGGACAGATGCGCGTTGCGCACCACGAGCTGGTTGAAGACCCCGGCCATCTCGCCGACCACGCCCTCGGCCGAGGTGTCCGCGCGGACGGTGAAGTCACCGTCGCACAGGGCGTTCATCGCCGCCAGCAGCGACCGCAGCTCTGCTGCGGTCGCGGTCTCCTCACCGCGCGCCGGGCCGGACGGCCGAGCGGATTCCGGACATTCCACGGGCGGGGCCGGGGAAGTGTCGGTGGTGATCGGGTCGAGAGCCATGGCGTCGTCCCTTAAAGATCATTCATATCCCCCTGTCTGTCATAATATGGCACCTAGATGGCCTAAACCGCCCATATTGCCCTGGAGCCGCACGTGGGAGCCCTGTTTCCTCTCGCGCGTGAGTCCGTCTCGCGGACGACGCTGCCCGGAAGCGTGCGCGCGCCCGCCGCGGCACGCGCCTTCGTCCATACGGCGCTCACGGGACGGAGCGCGGCGGAGGCGTTCGCCCCGATCACCCTCGACGAGCGGTCGATCGGCGACGCGGTGCTGCTGGTGAGCGAGCTGGTCACCAATGCCGTACTGCACGCGGGCACCCAGGTCGAGGTGGTCTGCCGGCTCCAGCCGGGCGACGGCGCCACCGGGGAGGACTTCGGGTCGGCGGACGACCCCCTCGGGCCCGAGGAGACGAGCGGTCCGGACGATGTGCCGAGGGACGTGCCGAGGCGGCCGGGGATCGTCATCGAGGTGGCGGACCTCCACCCCGCCAGCACCGTCTACGGAGGACCGGAGACCCAGCGCCGGGGCCGCGGCCGCGGGCTCCAGCTGATCGGGGCGCTCGCCGAGTCCTGGGGCGTGACCTATCACCGCACCCGTAAGGCGGTCTGGTTCCGGCTGGACGCCGAGCGAGCGGGGACCGAGCTCGACGCCGTCCCCACCAGCGCCCTCGGGCGTGAGCTGCGGTTCGCCGAGACACTGGCCCCCATATCGCCGCGTGAGCAGCGCGATCCGACCGCCGATTGGGTGGACCGCGGCGGACCGTCCTTCCTCGCCGAGGCCAGCGAACTGCTCACCGGTCAGCTTGACGAGAACATGGTGGCCGCTCTCGCCGGGCAACTCCTGGTGCCCCGGCTGGCCGACTGGTGCGCGGTCTGGCTGACCACCGAGAGCGGCGGGCTGCAGCTCGCCCGCGTCTGGCACAGCAATGAGCAGCGTATCGGCGCGCTCCGCGTGTCGCTGGAGCGGCATCCGCCGCCGACCGGGCTCGGCTCCGCGGGCACCTCCTGGCCCTGGCCCGGGGTCGCGGACAGCCAGGGGGCGGGCGGATCGGCGGTGTGCTTCCCGCTGATCGCACACGGCCGCAGCCATGGCGTCCTGCTGCTCGGCCGGGCCGGCGTGCCACGCATGGCGGAGAGCGTGGTGCGGCTTTCGGAGGACGTGGCGCGGCGGGTGGCCCAGGCGGTGGCCACGGCCCGGCAGTACACCCGTCAGGCCACGATCAGCCGGGCGCTCCAGCGCCGCCAGCTGCCCATGTCGCTCGCCCACATCCCAGGGGTGGACACGGCGATCGTCTACGAGCCGCACGGCGAGGGGCAGACCGTCGGCGGCGACTTCTACGATCTGTTCCCCATGGGCGGCCGCCGCTGGTGCTTCCTGCTGGGCGACGTCCAGGGCAGCGACCCCGAGGCGATGTCGGTCACCGGACTGGCCCGCCATCTGGTCCGGCTGCTGGCCCGCGAGGGCCATGGGGTGGAGTCGGTGCTCAACCGGCTGAACCAGGCGCTGGTGGAGGAGGACGCGGAGGCGGCGGAGATCGACGGCGAGCAGTCCCGGCCGCGCTTCCTGAGCCTGCTCTACGGGGAGCTGGAGCCGGACCCGGCCGGGGGCGGCGCCCGCTGCACCCTGGCGAGCGCCGGCCATCCGCTGCCGCTGCGGCTGACCACCCAGGGCGCGGTGGCGCCCGCCGCCTCCCCCCAGATGCTGCTCGGCATCGACGAGAACCCGGACTTCCACGCCGACACGCTGGCCCTGGAGCCCGGCGAGACGCTGCTGTGCGTCACCGACGGGGTGACCGAGCGGCGCAACGGCCTCCGTCAGCTGGATGACGACGACGGCCTGTCGGACATCCTGCGGGGCTGTGTGGGGCTGGGCGCCAAGGCGGTCGCGGAGCGGGTGCGGCGCGCCACGCATGACTTCAGCCCCGAGCCGATCGACGACGATCTGGCGGTGCTGGTGCTGGAGGCGGTGCCGGCGGTGGAGCCGCAGCGGATGCCCTGACGGGCGCGGGCGGCCCCACCGGGGGCGGCGTTGAACGGTTCGCGCCAGTGCCCATCGGCGCCCGTTGGTCCGTAACGCGCCCTCTTAGTCCACCAGCCCCGCCAGGTCGCGCAGCCGGCGGGCCTGGGCGGCGCGCTCGGCGGCACGCTGCTCCTCGTAGGTGCGGTCCACGGCGCCCCGCAGCAGCGCCTTGGTCTCGACCACGGCGTCGCGGGGTGCGGCGAGCAGGGCCGCCGCCAGGTCCTGGACCGCGCCGTCCAGCTCGGCGGCGGGCACCACGAGGTTGGCGAGCCCGGTCCGCTCGGCCTCCTCGGCATGGACGAAGCGCCCGGTGGCGCAGATCTCCAGCGCCCGGGCGTATCCCACCAGCCCGACCAGCGGATGGGTGCCGGTGAGGTCCGGCACCAGCCCGAGGCTGGTCTCGCGCATGGCGAACTGTGCGTCGTCCGCGCAGACCCGCAGATCACAGGCGAGCGCGAGTTGGAAACCGGCCCCGACGGCATGGCCCTGGACGGCGGCGATCGACACGATGTCGTTCCGCCGCCACCAGGTGAACGCGTCCTGGTATCCGGCGATGGTCGCGTCCAGCTCGCTGTCGGAACCGCGCGCCATGTCGAAGAACGACGGCTCGCCGTCGAACCCCTCGGGCGTGAACGCCTGACGGTCCAGACCCGCCGAGAAGGACTTGCCCTCGGCGCGCAGCACCACGATGCGCACGGTGCCCGGCACCAGCCTTCCGGCCTCGGCCAGCGCCCGCCACAAGGCGGGCGACTGGGCGTTGCGCTTCGCCGGGTTGCTCAGGGTCACCGTGGCGACCGTGTCATCGACGGTGAGCGATACGCCGTCCTTGTCGAGCAGGGTCACAGGGGCCTCCGGTCGGGTGCGGTCAGTACAAGTGACTGCACAGTAACCACCCGGCCGAACCGACGATCAGCCGGGTGGCACCTCTGTCCCTGCCTGCTGATGGTGATGGAGCATGCGGGCGATCAGGCCGAGGCGGCCTTCTTGCCTCGCGTCGCACCGCCGCGTCCCCGTAGGGAAACTCCGGATTCGCTGAGCATCCGGTGAACGAATCCGTAGGAACGGCCGGTCTCCTCGGCCAGCGCCCGGATGCTCGCCCCGGAGTCGTACTTCTTCTTCAGGTCTGCCGCGAGCTTTTCGCGCGCGGCGCCGGTCACCCGGCTGCCCTTCTTCAGAGTCTCGGCCACCCGTGCCTCCTCATGGGAAGTGCGCTCTGGACTCTCATGATCACCCCTACAGGGCTTCCTGGCCACCCATTCGGCAAGGTCTGTGGATGAAGGATTGCGGGAAATCGCGGCACGACGGCCTTCGGAAGCAAGGATTCCGGCGCTGTTCAACCTGACACTCTTTCGTGTTCACCGACGAAGAGGCAGGTCAGGGCATACGTGAGCTACGTCGTAGAGATCCGGACCGGCGCACGGCACGTGGTGTGCGCCGGTCGCCCGCGACGCGCCGCGATACCAGCCGTTCTCACTCAGATGATGGATCACGCCTAGGCCGAATGATCTACAAGTAGGGGATCGGACCGGAGGAACCGGACTCTTGGGGCGACGTCCGGAACGCCGCCCCCTGCCCCTCCGCCGGGCCTGCCCCGCCCGCTGCCGGGGCTCGTCAGGCGAGCGCGACGAGGTCCGCGTACTCCTGACCCCACAGGTCCTCGACACCGTCCGGCAGCAGAATGATCCGCTCCGGCTGGAGCGCGTCCACGGCGCCCTCGTCGTGGGTCACCAGGACCACCGCACCGGCGAAGGTGCGCAGCGCGCCGAGGATCTCCTCACGGCTGGCCGGGTCGAGGTTGTTGGTGGGCTCGTCCAGCAGCAGCACATTGGCCGAGGAGACCACCAGGGTGGCCAGTGCCAGCCGGGTCTTCTCACCACCGGAGAGCACCCCGGCCGGCTTGTCCACGTCGTCGCCGGAGAACAGGAACGACCCGAGCGTCTTGCGGATGTCGACGAGGTCGAGATCCGGGGCGGCGGAGCGCATGTTCTCCAGGACGGTGCGGTCCGGGTCGAGCGTCTCGTGCTCCTGCGCGTAGTAGCCCAGCTTCAGCCCGTGGCCGGGGGTCACCTGGCCGGTGTCCGGCTTCTCGACCCCGGCCAGCAGCCGCAGCAGGGTCGTCTTACCGGCACCGTTCAGCCCGAGGATGACGACCCGGGACCCCTTGTCGACGGCCAGGTTGACATCGGTGAAGATCTCCAGGGAGCCGTACGACTTCGACAGCCCCTCCGCGGTCAGCGGGGTCTTGCCGCACGGGGCCGGATCGGGGAAGCGCAGCTTGGCGACCTTGTCGGACTGCCGGGCCTCCTCCAGACCGGCCAGCAGCTTCTCGGCGCGGCGGGCCATGTTCTGCGCGGCCACGGTCTTGGTCGCCTTGGCGCGCATCTTGTCGGCCTGCGCGTTGAGCGCCGCGGCCTTCTTCTCGGCGTTGGCGCGCTCGCGCTTGCGGCGCTTCTCGTCGGCCTCGCGCTGGGCCTGGTACAGCTTCCAGCCCATGTTGTAGATGTCGATCACCGAGCGGTTGGCGTCGAGGTAGAAGACCTTGTTGACCACCGTCTCGACGAGGTCGACGTCGTGGGAGATGACGATGAAGCCGCCGCTGTAGGTCTTGAGGTAGTCCCGCAGCCAGGTGATCGAGTCGGCGTCGAGGTGGTTGGTGGGCTCGTCCAGCAGCAGGATGTCGGAGTCCGAGAAGAGGATCCGGGCCAGCTCGACCCGGCGCCGCTGACCTCCGGAGAGCGTATGGAGCGGCTGGCCGAGCACCCGGTCGGGCAGGCCGAGGCTGGCGGCGATGGTCGCGGCCTCCGCCTCGGCGGCGTATCCGCCCTTGGTGAGGAACTCGGTCTCCAGGCGCTCGTACTTCTTCATCGCGCGCTCGCGGGTGGCGCCCTTGCCGTTGGCCATCCGGTCCTCGTTCTCGCGCATCTTGCGGAGCACGGAGTCGAGCTCGCGGGCCGAGAGGATGCGGTCGCGGGCGAGGACGTCGAGATCGCCGGTGCGCGGGTCCTGCGGGAGGTAGCCGACCTGACCGGAGCGGGTGATGGTGCCGCCGGCCGGGATGCCCTCACCGGCCAGGCACTTGGTGAGGGTGGTCTTGCCCGCGCCGTTGCGGCCGACGAGACCGATGCGGTCGCCCTTGGCGATACGGAAGGAGGCGGACTCGATGAGGACACGGGCGCCGGCACGCAGCTCGACGCCGGAGGCGGTGATCACGGGAATTACTCCTGGGCAGGGTGGACGGCGGACGGGACGGACGAGGGCGGCCGACGCCGTCTAATGCACGAGGAGAATTGCCATGCGGCTAGTTTAGCGGGGCGGGCAAGTCGTTTTTCCCCCGGCTTTCCCCGCCGCCGCTCCCCTCAGGCCCCGCCCGTGTGCACCTGGAAGGCCGCCCGGCGCACCGCCTTGGCCAGGGCCGGATCGGGGTGGGCCGCGGCCAGCGCCACCAGGACCTGCACGGTGCGGGGGTGCCCCACGGCCCGTACCTCCGCCAGCAGCGCGGGCACGGTGCCCTGGACGGCGGACTCCAGGTGGCGGACGAGCAGCGGGCCCTCCCCGTGGTCGGAGATGGCCGCCGCGGTGTCCACCCACAGCCAGGTGGCCTCCTCGCGGGTGAGCGCGTCCAGCGCCTCGTCCGGGTCGGCGCCCTCGTGCTCGGCGAGCCACAGGAGCGCGTACGGCCGCAGACACGATTCGTCGACGACCGCCCGTACGTGGGGCTCGGCGGGCGCCCCGACGACGCGCAGCGCCTCGAAGGCGAGCCCGCGCAGCAGCGCGTCGTCGCCGCGCGCCGCGTCGATGAGCTCGGTGACGGCGCTGCCGACGGGGCGGGCCGCCAGCCAGGCCCGGTACTCGGCGCGGGCGGGGCCCGGGGTCAGGCCCGCACAGCCGCGCAGCATGTCGGCGGCGGGCTGCTCGATGTTCCCGGCCGGGCTCTGGGCGGCGACGCAGATCTGCTCCAGCTTGACCCACACCGCCCAGTTGCCGAGCGCGGTCAGTTCGGCCTCCCGGCCGTCGCCCTTGGCGTCGTCGGCCGCGCTCCCGGCGCCCTCCGGCCCGTCCTCGGGCCCCTCCCGCACCGTGAGCGCCCCGACGGACCAGAGGGCGTCCAGGGCCCAGTCGAGCAGCCCCTCCAGCGTGGCGGCGTCCTCGGCGTCCTCGGCCTCCTTGGCGTCGTCGGCGCCGGCGGCACTCGCGGCGTCCCCGGCGCCATCGGCGGGCTCCCGGGGCTCCGTGGCCTCCTGGGGGACCTCGCACCGCTCGGTGCGCAGTTCAGCGACCCGCTGCCGGAGCATGTCCAGCAGGGCGGAGATCTGCACGGGACCGGCCGAGAGCTGCAGCAGGGAGAGCAACTGCGGTACGGCCTCGACGACCTCGGCGACCGCCGTCGGCTCGGCCGTCTCGGGGGCGGGGCAGGCCAGGGACCACGCGTCCAGGAGCGCGACCCAGCCCCGCAGCACCGCGCTGTCGTCCCGGTCCCATGCCTGGAGCCGCCAGCCGGGGCGGGTGGTGCCCGCGTGGTGCTCGATGAGGCCGATGAGGCGGGCGCGGTCCCAGTCGCTCCGCACCTCCCGCTCGCTCACCCCGAGCGCCGCGGCGGCGCGGGCGGCGGCCTCGTCGGACAGGGCGCCGGGAGCGCCGTGCTCGGCCGCGGCCCAGTGGGCGATCGCCACGGCCCCGGTGAGCCCCGCCCTGGCCTGTCTGGCCAGCTCCGACGGGGGCGGAGTGCCCTCCGGCGGACGGGGCGCCGGTCTTGAGCCGCGGTTCACCGCGGGCCGGCGGGCCGTGGCCATCGGCCGGTTGCGGACAAGTCGGAGCCGGGAGTCGCGCGGAGTACGGGACGTCACGGAAGCAGTCTCGCCTTTGACGGCCCGAAAGCCCAATCGGCACCCGTCCGGCGGTCGCCGCGAAGGGTTCACGCCATCTTACGGACGCTTCCGCCGCCGCCCCGCGAACGCTTCCCGCGCCGCCCGGCACGCGCTTTCGCGACCGCCTTACGGCCGCTACAGATCGCCTTACGGGCGCCTCGGGAGGTCGGGCGGCTTACGGGCGCCACAGGAGGTCGGGCGGCGCGGGAGGTCAGGGCGGCGCGGGAGGTCGCCTCACGGGGCTTGGAGGTCGCCTCACGGGGCTCACAGGAGCGGTACCAGAAAGCGCCGCAGTGCCTCCTCGTACGCCTTGGGGTCCGCGTTCCACATGGCCGCGTGCGGGGCCTGCCGCACCGTGTGAAGGGTCACCAGATCCCGTCTGCGGTCGACGAGTTCGCGCGAGACGTGCCAGGGCGCGAGGGTGTCGTCGGGGCCGTGGGCGACGAGTGTGGGCACGGACAGCCGCTCCGGGTCGGCCACCTCCGGGAGCCTGCTGTCGTGGAGTCCGGTGCGCCCCTCGGCGGCGCGCAGGGCGAGCGGGAGCAGCGGCGCGGGGATGCCGCGGGCCGCGGCGAGGGCGCGCAGGGTGGCCTGCCAGTCGAGCACCGGGGAGTCCAGGACGAGGCCGGTGACGCGGTGCCGCAGCGCGGAGTTCGCGGCGGCGTGGAGGGCCATCGAGGCGCCGATGGACCAGCCGTGCAGCACGACCCCGGTCGCCCCGTACGACACCGCGTAACGGATGGCCGCGTCCAGGTCGCGCCACTCGGTGTCGCCGAGGTGGGATATGCCGTCCTCGGAGCGCGGGGCGCCGGGGTCCCCCCGGTAGGCGAGGTCGAGCACCGGCACCCGCAGCTGCCGCAGGAAGGGCATGACGACCATAGGGTGCTCACGGGTGGTGCCGAGACCATGGGTGGTGATCACCCATGTGGAGCGTTCGCCGGGGATGAACCAGGCGGGCAGCGGACCGAGTTCGGCGGGCACGTCCACGTCGGCGTGGTCGATGCCGAGCGCGTCCCGTGGGTTGCCGATGTGCACCTGGGGGGTCAGCCGCACCCGGGTGCCGGGCGTGAGTTCGCCGTGGGTGACCCGCTCCAGGCGGCGTACGACGCAGTCGGCGGGGTGCGGGGCGTCCTCGATGACGGGGCCGACGACGGCGTGGCAGGAGCGGCCGGTGAGGCCGTAGGTGCCGGGGCGCAGCGAGGCGAGCGAACGGGTCAGGGTGATCTGGCCGGCCGCGGTCGCGTGGACGGTCAGCGGCGCCTCGTTCGGCAGCGGACGGTTGGCGGACGGTTTCAGCGCAGCGCTGGTGGCGTACCGTCCGGCCGCCACCGCGGCCACGCCGACACTCAGCAGGGTGGTGGCGGCCGCGACCGCCGTTGTTCGCAGACGCATCCCTCCCAGTGTGGTCGGGGAGGCGGCCCCCGGCCAGCGGGCGTGCCCGGCCGGGTGACCGCCCGGCCGGGGCCCGGGGGCGTGCCGGGCGGGCTCAGCCCTTCTGGCCGTAGCCGCTCAGCTTCTCGGCGGCGCGCCGCATCTCGTCCGGCGGGATCAGGGAGGGGGTGCGGCCGGGCACGGAGACCGCGGTGAGCCAGACCTGGCACATCCATTCGAGCTGGGCGGTGCGGTCGTAGGCCTGGTCCAGGGTGGCGCCGTGGACGACGGTGCCGTGGTTGCGCAGCAGACAGCCGCTGCGGTCGCGCAGCGCCTCGAGCATGGCGTCGGCCAGTTCGTCGGTTCCGTAGAGCGCGTACGGCGCGACGCGGACCGGGCCGCCGAGGGCGGCGGTCATGTAGTGGATCGCGGGGAGCTCGTCCACGAGCGTGGAGACGGCCGTGGCGTGGACGGCGTGGGTGTGGACCACGGCCTCGGCGTCGGTCTCCCGGTAGATCGCGAGGTGCATGGGCAGCTCGCTGGTGGGCTTCAGCGTGCCGAGGACCTGCTGTCCGTCCAGATCGACGGCGACGGCGTCCCTGGGGCCGAGCCGGTCGTAGGGGACGCCGCTCGGGGTCACCAGGACGGTGTCGCCGACCCGGGCCGAGACATTGCCCGAGGTGCCGACGACCAGGCCGTCGGCGGTGGTCCTGCGGGCCGTACTCACCACCTGCGTCCATGCCTGCCGCAGGGGATGGGTCAGCCGCGGCTGCGGCTGCCGCGTGGATCGCGACTGGGTCACCTGCCCTCACCTCCGGGGCCCGATCCTTCCAGGCGGCCGCCGGCCGCGCGGCGGCGGGACCGGAACGGGCGCGGCGGGCGACTACGGCCGCGCTTCGTGGGCACCCGGCTCCGGAAGGGTGAACGTGGGGGGACGGCGGGCGGCCGCGGGGGCGGCCCCGGGGCCCGCTCCGGCGGCTCTCGATCGCGCCTCAACTCCCGTACGACACGGGAACGTAGGCTGGAATTCACAGGGCCTTGGCGATCCCGCAACCATGTCACCCCGATGCCCTACTCAGTTCATCTCCCGTTCACCCTGTTTCCTTACGTTCACCGTGCCACTAACGACCTTCGAACTGATTGACCGGGTGTATGGAACACATCACGCTTCTCATCGGGATCGTGATCGTCACGGCCTTGGTGTTCGACTTCACGAACGGCTTTCACGACACGGCTAACGCCATGGCCACCACCATCTCCACGGGAGCACTCGGGCCCAGGGTGGCGGTGGCGATGTCGGCCGTCCTCAATCTCGTCGGCGCGTTCCTGTCCGTGGAGGTGGCCAAGACCATCTCCGGCGGGATCATCGACGAGGGATCCGGTATCCAGCCAGAAGTGATCTTCGCGGGACTCGTCGGCGCGATCCTGTGGAATCTGGTGACGTGGCTCGCCGGACTCCCCTCCAGTTCCTCGCACGCCCTGTTCGGCGGTCTGATCGGCGCCACGGTGGTCTCCGTCGGCCTGGACGGGGTCAACGGCGACGCGATCGTCATGAAGGTCCTGATCCCCGCCGTCGCCGCGCCGGTCGTGGCCGGCATCGCCACGCTGGCCGCCACCCGGCTCACCTACCGGCTCGGCCGCGACCGCTCCCCGGAGGACACCGCGAAGGGCTACCGCGCGGGGCAGATCGCCTCGGCCGCCCTGGTCTCCCTGGCCCACGGCACCAACGACGCCCAGAAGACGATGGGCGTGATCACCCTGGCGCTGGTCACCGGGAACGTGGTCGCGCCCGACTCCGACCCGCCGCTGTGGGTCATCGTCTCGGCGGGCCTGGCCATCGCGCTCGGCACCTACCTGGGCGGCTGGCGCATCATCCGCACCATGGGCAAGGGCATCACCGACATCCAGCCGCCGCAGGGCTTCGCCGCCCAGACCGGCGCCGCGACCGTCATCCTCGCCTCCTCCCACATCGGCTTCGCGCTGTCCACCACCCAGGTCTGCTCCGGCGCCGTCATGGGCGCGGGTGTCGGCCGTAAGGGCGCCGTGGTGCGCTGGTCGACCGCGGGCCGGATGGTGGTCGCCTGGGTGCTGACCCTGCCGGCCGCAGGTCTGGTGGCGGGCGCCGCCGCGCTCCTGGCCGACCAGGGGAACGCGGGCATCACGGCGGTGGCCGTGCTCGCCGTCCTGGCCTGCGGGGCGATCTGGATGCTGTCGCGCCGCAAGCCCGTGGACCACACCAACGTCAACGAGGTCGCCGCCCAGGAGCCGGTGGGCGCCGTCACGGCCGCACTGCGGTCCGTGGCCCCGCCGCCCGCCGGTACGGCGAGCGCCGCCCCCGAGGACGGCACCTCGGAGAACACGCCCGAGCAGACCCCCACCCCCGCCGCCGCGAGCAGCACCACCCGTTAAGGAGCCAGGAAACATGAACATCGACTGGGCGGCACTCGGCCAGGTCTTCGGCGTCAGCCTCGCGGTGACGGTCGGCATGGTGGGCGTCTTCACCCTGGGCATCGTCGGCACCTCCCGTAAGGCGACGCCGGAGCAGGGCGGCACGGCCGCCACCGTGCCCGGGGGCGCGGTGGACGGCTCCCCGCTCGCGCGCACCGGCGCGTACGCCTGCTTCGCGGTGTGCGCCGCGGTCGTGGCGTACGGCATCTATCTGATCGTCGCCTGAGGACGCCGCTTCCCCAAACCACCCACCGGCCGCCGGATGGTGGCGCTGACCAGCGCCGACCGTCCGGCGGCCGTCCTGTGAGGGGCGGTTGTCTGTGGGGCTCGGCACACTCGGGCGTGATGGGTCATATGCGAGTTGACGGCCATTCGCGGCCCATGGTGGACTTCCCGAGCCAAACGGCGGCAGGAGAGGAAGCCGGTGAGAATCCGGCGCGGTCCCGCCACTGTCACCGGGGAGCACCCTCCCATCGCCTGTATGGGGTCACGGCTCGTCCGTACGGTTCGTCGCGTACGCGGGGCTGGAAGACCGGGAGGGCCGCGGATCCGGGAGCCAGGAGACTCTCACCGCCGGTCACGTCGAACCAGGGCGAGGACCCTGAGTGAGGACATACCGCCATGCCCGGCACCGCCACGCCGCCAGCCCTCCCTGTCCGCTCCGGCTCTTCCGGCCCCTCCGGCCGATCCGCTTCCGTATCGCCTTCCGTATCGCCGCGCCGAGGCGTGACGGCGGCCTGACGGATGCGTGCCGACCACGCCTCGTTCGCGTGCGGCGCGGCCCTCGGCTTCCTCGGCGACCTCGCCACGGGTGATCCGCGCCGCGGCCATCCGGTGGCCGCGTTCGGGCGCGCCGCCGGGGCCGCCGAGCGCCGGCTGTGGCGCGACCACCGGGGCTACGGGGCCCTGCACACCGCGTTGTGCGCGGGCGGCGCGGCCGCCGGTGCCGCGCTGCTGACCCGCGCCGTACGGGGCCTCGGGGGCCGCCGTGGCGCGGAGGTCGCGCTGACCGCCGCCGCCACCTGGGCCGTGCTGGGCGGCACGAGCCTGGGCCGTGAGGCACGGGCCGTCGGCGGTGCGCTGGCCGCCGGGGACCTCGAGGCCGCCCGGGAGCGGCTGCCGCATCTGTGCGGCCGCGACCCGCAGGCGCTGGACGGGCCGCAGATCGCCCGCGCGGTGGTCGAATCGGTCGCCGAGAACACCTCCGACGCGGTCGTGGGCGCGCTGGTGTGGGGCGCCGTGGGCGGTGTGCCGGGGCTCATCGGCTTCCGCGCCGTCAACACCCTGGACGCCATGGTGGGCCACAAGTCGCCGCGCTACCGGCGGTTCGGCTGGGCGGCGGCCCGGCTGGACGATGTGGCCGGCTGGCCCGGTGCGCGCCTTACGGCTGCCCTGGCGACGCTCGCGGGCCCCGATCCGCGCGGTGCGTGGCGCGCCTGGCGGCGCGACGGCCGGCGCCATCCGAGCCCCAACGCGGGCCCGGTGGAGGCGTCCTTCGCGGGCGCGCTCGGCGTCCGGCTGGGCGGCACCCTCGCGTACGGCGGCCGGGTCGAGCACCGGCCGGTGCTCAACTCCGGCGGGCGGCCGGTGGAGTCGGCCGACATCGAGCGGGCGATACGGCTGTCGCGGTGCGTCGGCGTCCTGTCGCTCGGGGTGTCCGTAGCGGCCCGGCCGGTCCTGAGGGCGTTGACGGGGCGGCCCCGGGCCTTGGAAAGGGGCGGCGGATGAGCGGGATACGCGGTAAGGGCGGCACGGACGGTTCCGGGGCGCGCGGCGGGGGGCTGCTCGTCGCGGGCACGACCTCCGACGCGGGCAAGAGCGTGGTGACGGCCGGGATCTGCCGCTGGCTCGCCCGTAAGGGCGTCAGCGTGGCGCCCTTCAAGGCGCAGAACATGTCGCTCAACTCCTTCGTCACCCGGGAGGGAGCGGAGATCGGGCGGGCACAGGCCATGCAGGCCGCCGCCGCGCGCGTCGAGCCCAGCGCGCTGATGAACCCGGTCCTGCTGAAGCCGGGCAGCGACCGCAGCAGCCAAGTGGTGCTCCTGGGCAAGCCGGTGGGCGAGCTGAGCGCGCGCGGGTACTTCGGCGGGCCCGGAGCCCCCTCGCCCGGCGAGAGGCTCTCCACGGGGCGTGAGGCGCTGCTGGAGACCGTCACGGAGTGCCTGGAGGAGCTGCGGAGCGCCCATGACGCGGTGATCTGCGAGGGCGCGGGCAGCCCGGCCGAGATCAATCTGCGCCGCACCGACATCGTCAACATGGGGCTGGCGCGCGCCGCAGGGCTTCCGGTCGTGGTGGTCGGGGACATCGACCGCGGTGGCGTCTTCGCGTCCTTCTTCGGCACGACCGCGCTGCTGTCGGCGGCGGACCAACGGCATGTGGCCGCCTACTTGGTGAACAAGTTCCGCGGCGATGTGAGCCTTCTGGAGCCCGGCCTGGAGATGCTGCGCGGCCTCACCGGGCGCCCGACCGTCGGGGTGCTCCCGTTCGCCCACGGGCTGGGCATCGACGAGGAGGACGGGCTGCGGGTGTCACTGCGCGGCGCGGTGCGGGAGAGCGTCGTGGCGCCTCCTTACGGCGCGGACGTCCTGCGGATCGCGGTGGCCGCCGTGCCGCTGATGTCCAACTTCACGGACGTGGACGCGCTGGCGGCCGAACCGGGCGTGATCGTGCGGTTCGTGGACCGGCCCGAGGAGCTGGCGGACGCCGATCTGGTGGTGCTGCCGGGCACCCGGGGCACCGTAAGGGCGCTGGAGTGGCTGCGTGAGCGCGGGCTGGCCGACGCGATCGCCCGGCGGGCCGCCGAGGGCCGCCCGGTGCTGGGCGTCTGCGGCGGCTTCCAGGCGCTCGGGGAGCGCATCGAGGACGAGGTCGAGTCGAGGGCCGGGACGGTCGCCGGGCTCGGGCTGCTGCCGGTGCGGGTGCGGTTCGCGGCCGAGAAGACCCTGGCCCGGCCGGTGGGCGAGGCGCTCGGCGAGCGGGTGGAGGGCTACGAGATCCACCACGGGGTCGCCGAGCTGCTGGACGGGGCCGATGAGCCCTTCCTGGACGGCTGCCGGGTGGGCTCGGTGTGGGGCACGCACTGGCACGGCTCGCTGGAGAGCGACGGCTTCCGGCGGGCGTTCCTGCGGCGGGTGGCCGCCGCGGCGGGCCGGGCGTTCGTCCCCGCGCCGGACACCCACTTCGGCGAGCTGCGCGAGGAGCAGCTCGACCGCCTCGGCGACCTGATCGAGGAGCACGCCGACACGGACGCGCTGCTGCGGCTCATCGAGGAGGGCGTCCCGGAGGGGCTGCCGTTCGTCCCTCCGGGGGTGCCAGGGGGGACGACGTGACGAACCCCCGCCCCCACACCGAACCGCCACCCCCACGCACCCCAGGAGGTACCGCCGCGTGACCACCACCTACCCCTTCAGCGCGATCGTCGGCATGGACGGCCTGCGGCTCGCCCTGCTCCTCAACGCCGTCTCGCCCGCCGTGGGCGGTGTCCTGGTGCGCGGCGAGAAGGGCACGGCCAAGAGCACCGCCGTAAGAGCGATCGCCTCGCTGCTGCCCGAGGTGGACGTGGTGGCCGGGTGCCGGTTCTCCTGCGATCCGGCCGCGCCCGACCCGTCCTGCCCGGACGGGCCCCATGAGCCGGGCACCGGCGAGGCGCGCCCCGCGCGGATGGTCGAACTGCCCGTGGGCGCCTCCGAGGACCGGCTGGTCGGCGCGCTCGACATCGAGCGGGCGCTGTCGGACGGGGTGAAGGCGTTCGAGCCCGGGCTGCTCGCGGACGCCCACCGCGGGGTGCTCTACGTCGACGAGGTCAATCTGCTGCACGACCATCTGATCGACCTGCTGCTCGACGCGGCCGCCATGGGCGCCTCCTACGTCGAGCGCGAGGGGGTGTCCGTACGGCACGCGGCGCGCTTCCTCCTGGTGGGCACCATGAACCCCGAAGAGGGCGAGCTGCGGCCGCAGTTGCTGGACCGCTTCGGTCTCACGGTGGAGGTCGCGGCGTCCCGCGACACCGAGGAGCGGGTCGAGGTGGTGCGGCGGCGGCTGGCGTACGACGAGGACCCCGAGGGGTTCGCGGCGCGCTGGGCGGCGGACGAGGAGGCCCTGCGGGAGCGCATCGCGGCGGCGCGCGCCCTGCTGCCGCGGGTGGGGCTCGGCGACCGCGCGCTGCGGCAGATCGCGGCGGTGTGCGCCGGGTTCGAGGTGGACGGGATGCGCGCGGACATCGTGACGGCCCGTACGGCGACCGCGCTGGCGGCTTGGGCGGGGCGCACCGACGTCCGGACCGAGGACGTACGGGGGGCGGCGCTGCTGTCGCTCCCCCACCGCCGGCGGCGGGCGCCGTTCGACGCGCCGGGGCTCGACGAGGACAAACTCGACGAGATCCTGCGGCGGTTCGAGGAGGACGACCCCGAACCGGATCCGGACCCGGGCCCCGAGGACGGGCCGGGCGGCTCCGGGCCGGACGACCCGGGCGGCCCCGAAGGCGGACCGCAGGAGGGCGCGGGCGGCGGGGCGCGGGAGCAGGCGCCGCCCGCCGAGCCCGAGCCGTCCGTCCCCGACCAGCGCACGGGTGAGCACGGGACGGCCGACCGCGAGCCCGACCCCGCCCCGGCCGATCAGGACGGCGGGGCAGGAGAATCGGACGCCGGCGCCGGCGGAGCCGGAGGTGAGCGGGCGGCCGTGGGCGCCGCCGAGCCGTTCCGTACCCGGCGGCTCGACGTCCCCGGCCTGGGCGAGGGCGCTGCGGGCCGTCGCTCGCGCGCCCGCAGCGCGCACGGCCGCACCACCGGAGCGCGCCGCCCGCGGGGAACGCTCTCCGCGCTGCATCTGTCGGCGACCGTCCGGGCGGCCGCCCCGCATCAGCTGGCGCGCGGACGGCGCGGGCCCGGACTCGTGGTGCGCCGGGACGATCTGCGCGAGGCGGTGCGCGAGGGCCGGGAGGGCAATCTCGTCCTGTTCGTGGTGGACGCGTCCGGCTCGATGGCCGCGCGCAAGCGGATGAGCGCGATCAAGGGCGCGGTGCTGTCGCTGCTGCTGGACGCCTACCAGCGGCGGGACAAGGTCGGGCTGATCACCTTCCGGGGCGCGGGCGCCGAGCTGGCGCTGCCGCCCACCTCGTCGGTGGACGCGGCCGCCGCACGGCTGGAGCGGCTGCCGACGGGCGGCCGTACGCCGCTGGCGGCCGGGCTGTTGAAGGCCCGGGAGGTGCTGCGGGTGGAGCGGCTGCGGGATCCCGCACGCCGTCCGCTGCTGGTCGTGGTGACCGACGGGCGGGCCACGGAGGCGCGGCGGTCCGGCGGGCCCACGCCGGTCGAGCGGGCCGGGCGCGCGGCGCGGATGCTCGCGGGCGACGGGGTCGCCTCGGTGGTCGTGGACTGCGAGTCGGGGCCGGTGCGACTGGGGCTCGCGGGCGCGCTCGCCCGCGAACTGCGGGGCACGCCGGTGACACTCGACGAGCTGCGCGCGGACAGCGTGACCGCGCTGGTACGCGATGTACGAACCGTTTCGAACCCTCGGAGGGCCGCCTGATGCCGCAAGGACAACCGACCGTCGTGCCGGACGACGGGCTGACCACCCGCCAGCGCCGCAACCGTCCGCTGGTGCTCGTCCACACAGGTCAGGGCAAGGGCAAGTCGACCGCGGCGTTCGGGCTGGCGCTGCGGGCGTGGAACCAGAACTGGCCGGTCGGTGTATTCCAGTTTGTAAAGTCCGCGAAATGGCGGGTCGGTGAGGAGCGTGCGCTGCGCGTCCTCGGCGACTCGGGCGAAGGGGGGACCGTCGCATGGCACAAGATGGGCGAGGGCTGGTCGTGGGTCCAGCGCGACATGGCTTCCAGCGAGGAGGCCGCACGCGAGGGCTGGGAACAGGTCAAGCGCGATCTCGCGGCGGAGACATACCGGCTCTATGTACTGGACGAGTTCGCGTATCCGATGCACTGGGGCTGGGTGGACCCCGACGAGGTGGTGGCGGTGCTGCGGGACCGGCCCGGAACGCAGCACGTCGTCATCACGGGGCGTAACGCACCGGCGCAGCTGCTGGACTTCGCCGACCTGGTCACCGACATGTCCAAGGTCAAGCATCCGATGGACGCCGGTCAGAAGGGCCAGCGAGGCATCGAGTGGTGAGTGTTCCGCGCCTGGTGATCGCGGCGCCCGCCTCCGGCAGCGGGAAGACGACGGTCACGGCGGGGCTGATGGCCGCCTTCGCGGAGCGCGGTCTGGATGTGTCCCCGCACAAGGTCGGCCCGGACTACATCGACCCTGGCTATCACGCGCTGGCCATCTCCTCGGCCGCCTCTTCGGGCGCCTCAGGGGCCGGCCGGTCGCGGGCCGGGGGCGCGCGCCCGGGCCGGAATCTGGACGCCTATCTGTGCGGTCCGGACCGGATCGCGCCGCTGTTCCTGCATGGGGCGGCGGGCTGCGATCTGGCCCTGGTCGAGGGGGTGATGGGCCTGTTCGACGGGGCGGCCGGGCAGGGCGAGCTGGCCTCGACGGCGCATGTGGCCAAGCTGCTGCGGGCGCCGGTGGTGCTGGTGGTGGACGCGTCGTCGCAGTCGCGGTCGGTGGCCGCTCTGGTGCATGGCTTCGCCTCCTGGGACCCCGAGGTGCGGGTCGCGGGGGTGATCCTCAACAAGGTCGCTTCGGACCGTCACGAGGCGATGCTGCGCGAGGCGCTGGAGGGGTGCGGGGTGCCGGTGTTCGGCGCGCTGCGCCGGACGCGGGCGGTGCGGGCCCCGAGCCGCCATCTGGGTCTGGTGCCGGTGGCCGAGCGCCATGCGGAGGCGGTCGATTCGGCGGCCGCGCTGGCGGCGCGGGTGCGGGAGGGCTGCGATCTCGACGGACTGCTGGCGCTGGCGCGCGGCGCACCGCCGCTGTCCGGGCGGGCCTGGGATCCGGAGGAGGAGATACGCCGGGCGATGGACGCCGTCCCCGGTGCCGGGGCCCGGGGCGACCGGGCGGCGCGGCCGGTGGTCGCCGTGGCGGGCGGGGCCGCGTTCACCTTCTCGTACGCGGAGCACGCCGAGCTGCTCACGGCGGCCGGGGCGCGGGTCGTTCCCTTCGACCCGCTGCGGGACGAGCGCCTCCCCGAGGGCACCGGCGGTCTGGTGATCGGCGGCGGCTTCCCGGAGGTCTACGCCCCCGAGTTGTCCGCGAACGAGCCGCTGCGCGCCGCCGTCGCCGGGCTCGCCGCGTCCGGCGCGCCCATCGCCGCCGAATGTGCCGGACTGCTGTATCTGGCGCATTCGCTGGACGGGGAGCCGATGTGCGGGGTGCTGGCCGCGAAGGCACGGATGTCGGAACGTCTGACGCTGGGCTACCGTGAGGCCGTGGCCGTCTCCGACACCTCACTCGCCGCCGCGGGGACACGGGTGCGCGGCCATGAGTTCCACCGCACGACCATCGTGCCCGGAGCGGGGCCGGAGCCCGCCTGGGGGCTCGTCCACCCGGAGCGTCGTACCGAAGGGTTCGCACAGGGAGATGTGCACGCCTCCTATCTGCATGTGCACTGGGCCTCGGTCCCCGGGGCGGCGGCCCGGTTCGTCGACAGATGTGCGTCCCCTGCCGGTTGAGCCGAGGCGGTGAGCTGACGTGGAGGTCATCGGCCGGGGCACGGCGCCTCCCCCGCCCGGGGCACCGCTTGTCGTCGGGGTCGGGGCCGGCCGGGGCGTATCCGCCGGCGAGGTGCTCGGGCTGGTCGAGGCCACCCTGGCGGAGGCGGGCCTTTCCCCGCGCGGCGTGGCCGAGTTGGCCACGGTGGAGGCCAAGTCCGGGGAGGCCGGACTGCTGACGGCGGCCGAGCGGCTGGGGGTGCCGCTGTGCGGATACCCCGCGGAGGCGCTGGCCGCGGTGGAGGTCCCGAACCCGTCCGCGGCACCGCTCGCCGCCGTGGGCACGGCCGGGGTCGCCGAGGCGGCCGCGCTGCTGGCCGCCGGTCCGGGGGGCCAACTGCTCGTCGCCAAGCGGAAGTCCACGCCCGCCGGCCGCCCCGGGAAGGCCACCTGCGCCGTCGCTCGCCGCCCGGCGGCGGTCAAATCCGGGCAGGGCGGGCAGCGAAGACCTGCCGTCGACCGCCCCGACGCAGGTCAGTAACGTCTCGGGGCGGAACAGCCCGCCCCCCGCCGACCGTGACACCCGCACCATTTGCACCAAGGAGACCTCGTGACGACCCCGCCCGCCCTGCTCATCGCAGGTATCGGCACGCGAGACGAAAGGCATGCCGCCGCCTTCCAGGCATTCGTCAGGGAGTTGGCCGCACGCCACCCGGACCTGCCCGTGGCGGGTGGCCTCACCGGACCGGGCAGCCATCCGCTGTCCGACGCGGTCACCCGGCTCGTCGGGGAAGGGGTGACCCGTTTCGCGGTCGTCCCGATGACGCTGATCCCGGCGGCTCCCCCGAGAGACGGCATCGCCTCCGCGCTGGCCCAGGAGGCGGAGCGGCACGCCGACGCCTCGTTCGCCTCCGCCCGGCCGCTCGGCCCGCACCGCACACTGCTGAGCCTGCTGGAGCGGCGGCTCGACGAGGCGCTGGGCGATCGGCCCCGGCTGCCCTCGGACCGCGCGGAGACGACCGTGCTGCTGGTGGGCGACGGCTCGCCGCTCCCCGAGGCCAACGCCGAGGTGCACCGCGCGGCCCGGCTGCTGTGGGAGGGCCGTGGCTTCGCGGGCGTCGAGGTCGCCTTCGCCTCGCTCGCCGCCCCGGATGTGGCGTCCGGCCTGGACCGCTGCGCCAAGCTGGGGGCGCGGCGGGTCGTGGTGCTGCCGTACTTCCTGTTCGAGGGCGACGCCCTGGAGCGGGTGCGGCAGCAGGCGGAGGGCTGGGGGCTCGCCCACCCCGAGGTCGAGGTGGTCTCGGCCGATGTCATCGGCCCGGCGAGGGAGTTGGCCGACCTGGTCATGGATCGCTATGAGGAGGTGGCCGACACCAGCGAGCGCGCCAGGTTCAGCGATGAGGCCCATGCCTTCGCGCATCCGGACGCCCATGCCGATGTCCGCTGAGCCGTCGGCGGACCTGCCCGCTGCCCCGCCCGACGAGGGCGGCTCCGCCGGGTTCGATCTGCGGCATCACGGTGACGCGGAGGTGCGCGGTGCCGATGCCGCGCTGACGGACCTCGCGGTCAATGTCCGGGCCGGTACGCCTCCGGACTGGCTCAAGGCCCATATCGCCGCGTCCCTCGACGGGTTGGCCGCCTATCCGGACGGGCGGGCGGCGCGGGAGGCGGTCGCCGCGCGCCATGGGCTTCCGGTCGGCCGGGTGCTGCTGACGGCGGGCGCGGCGGAGGCGTTCGTCCTGCTCGCCCGCGCCCTGTCGGCCCGACGGCCGGTGGTGGTGCATCCGCAGTTCACCGAGCCGGAGGCCGCGCTGCGGGACGCGGGGCACACGGTGGCGCGTGTGGTCCTCGATGAGCGGGACGGCTTCCGGCTGGCCCCGGACGCCGTGCCGGAGGACGCCGATCTGGTAGTGATCGGCAACCCCACCAACCCCACATCCGTGCTGCACCCGGCCGATGCCGTGGCCGGGCTCGCCCGGCCGGGGCGGACGCTGGTGGTGGACGAGGCGTTCATGGACGCCGTCCCGGGTGAGTCGGAGTCGCTGGCGGCCCGCACCGATGTGCCGGGGCTGGTGGTGCTGCGCAGCCTCACCAAGACCTGGGGCCTGGCGGGGCTGCGGATCGGCTACGTACTGGCGGAGCCGGGCACCGTAGCGGCGCTGGAGCGGGTCCAGCCGCTGTGGCCGGTGTCCAGCCCGGCCCTGGCGGCGGCCGAGGCATGCTGCACCCCGTCCGCCCTCGCCGAGGCGGCCCGGGCCGCGGACCGTACGGCCGCCGACCGGGCCCATCTGGCCGACCGGCTCGCCGAGTTGGCGGAGTTGGCCGAGGTACGGGTGTGCGGCCCGGCGGCCGGGCCGTTTCTGCTGATCCGTGTGGTGGGCGCGGCGGCGATCCGCACCCGGCTGCGGGAGCTGGGCTTCGCCGTCCGCCGGGGTGACACATTCCCGGGCCTCGGCCCGGAGTGGCTCCGGCTCGCCGTCCGCGACCGCGCCACGACGGATCGCTTCGTCATCGCCCTGGCGAAGGCGATAGCGGACACGGCCGCCTAAGCGCTCCGCGGAAGTGACGCGAGGTGCGGTCGTTCATCCGCGGCTGCGTCGTGGCCGGCCACGCGGCGGAGCCACATATCGACACAGCCGCGGCGGAGCCGCACATCGACGCAGCCCCGCGCCCCTTCGGGGCGCAATCGAACCGCACCGCACCCGCGCCCCAGGCCCGATGTCCACGGCCCGACGTGCACGCCCATGCGTGCGGCCGCCCCGCACCGGCACCCGCGCCGGGTGGCGCGGGTGCCGGGCCCGACGAACCGGCGTCAGGCGGCGTCGCCCCGGGTGGTGGCGGCGCGCCGGCGGCGGCCCAGGACGACGGCGCCGCCGCCCACGGCGAGCAGGAGGGCGCCCCCGGCCACCAGGTACGGCGTGGCCGAGCTGCCGCCGGTCTCGGCCAGGTGCTCCGGCTTGGGCTCGGGCTTGGTCTGGGAGCCCACGCTCGGGCTGGGCTGGACCGCCGCGGCCACCGGCGACTCACAGGTCGCCCGGGCGAGGGTGACCTGCCCCTCGACCTCCGAGACGTTCAGCTTCAGCGGGTTCACGGAGACCTTCAGGTTGAGGGCCGTGGCCGCCGCCGTGCGCGAGGTGGTGGCCGTCCGCGACAGGTCGAGCCGTACCTGGCCGAGCGACGGCACATCGACCGTGGTGGTGCCGCTCGTGCGCAGGGTGGCCTTCTGACCGAGCACGCTGACGCTGCCGAGCAGGTTGGAGTGGGCGGTCGGCCGCTTCCCGACGGCGCACACCGCCTTCGAGGTCACCTGCTCGACCGTGATCAGCGGCACCGCGGCCAGGCCCGGGACATGCACCTGGGCGTTGACGAGGTTGGAGTACCCCTCGGCGCGCTGCTTGTCCACGGCGGCCCGGGCGGTGGCCACATCGGCCCGCAGCACATTGAACGGCCGGCCCCCGTCCACGCCGTCCAGGGTCGCGCTGAGCGCCGTCTTGCTGGCGGTCGCGGGCGCGTGCACATCGTTCAGCGCGACCGTGAGCGGAGCCCTGACGGTCTTGTTGAGCAGGGAGACATCGAGGTCGGTGCGGAGCACGACCGCACCCGCCTTACCGGTGGTCACGCCGGTGTCGGCCTGCGCGGTCGCCGCGGGCAGCAGGCCCAGGACGGAGACCGCGGCAGCGGCGGTGGCGGCCGCCAGCCGACGGGTGGGCATGCCGAAGTAGGTGTTACTGGAACAGGACACGTGAGTTGACCCCCACAGGAGACATGGAGCCGCCGGCGCCTGCCGCGGGGGACTCCACGGGCGCCGACGGCCTCGACCACGCCATATTTGCGCACCGACGGTAAACAGGCAGACACATGATGTCCGTTCATCCCAAAGGGTGTGGTTCGCCGCCCAGTTCGAACCACGTTCCCTTCGGGCACCCCCCGCCCCACCTGTCCCCGCCCGTATCGCCCCCTCCCCAGGGCGCCCCGTCAGCCGACCACCCGTCCCCGCAGCACCACCCGCCGCGGCGTCGTCAGCACCCGCACATCGGCGCGCGGATCCGTGTCGTAGACGACGAGATCGGCGGAGGCACCCTCGGTCAGCCCCGGCCGTCCGAGCCAGTCCCGCGCTCCCCAGGTCGCCGCCGAGAGCGCGTCCCGCACCGGGATGCCCGCCTTCACCAGCTCGGCGACCTCCTGCCCGACCAGCCCATGGGCCAGGCCGCCGCCCGCGTCGGTACCGGTGTAGATCGGGATGCCCGCGTCGTAGGCCGCCCGCACCGTCTCGTAGCGGCGTGCGTGCAGCTGCCGCATATGGTCGGCCCAGCGCGGGAACTTCGCCTCGCCCCCCAGCGCCAGCCGGGGGAAGGTGGCGATGTTGACCAGGGTCGGCACGATCGCCACGCCCCGCTCGGCGAACAGCGGGATGGTCTCCTCGGTGAGCCCGGTGGCGTGCTCGACGCAGTCGATCCCCGCCTCGACCAGCGGGGCCAGGCTCTCCTCGGCGAAACAGTGCGCCGTGACCCGCGCGCCCAGCCGGTGCGCCTCCGCGATGGCCTCCTCGACCGCGCCGCGAGGCCAGCAGAACCCCAGATCGCCGGTCTCCCGGTCGATCCAGTCGCCGACCAGCTTGACCCAGCCGTCACCGCGCCGCGCCTCCGCGGCCACATACGCGACCAGGTCCTCGGGCTCGATCTCATGCGCGTAGTTGCGGATGTAGCGCTTGGTGCGGGCGATATGGCGGCCGGCCCGGATGATGCGGGGCAGGTCCTCGCGGTCGTCGATCCAGCGGGTGTCGGCCGGCGATCCGGCGTCCCGCAGCAGCAGCGCCCCGGCGTCGCGGTCGGTCAGCGCCTGTTTCTCGCTCGTCGAGTCGTCCACCGCCCCATGGGCGTCGAGTCCGACATGGCAGTGGGCGTCGACGAGTCCGGGCAGCGCCCAGCCCTCGATCAGCCGGATGTCCCTGGCCCCGGACGGCCGCTCGAAGGTGATCCTGCCGTCGACCACCCACAGCTCGTCCCGTACGTCCCCGGCAGCGTCGCCGGTGTCCGGTCCGACCAGGACCCGGCCCTTGATGTGGAGCACCGCGCTATCCCTCATGCAACGCACTGTACGAGACCCGAGCAGGGCGTTGACCGGCCAATTCCCATCAGCGGGAACGACGCCACTCGAACAACACGCACAGCGCTGCTACGCTCACGCAACCCACCGGACGAGCGGCAGTGAGGAGGTCCTCGTGAGCGCTCCCACCGATGACGCGGCCGCCTCGGGCACCGCGCGAGCCGTACGGATGGACGCGACGCGCATGGCGGACACGCCACGGGGTCCAGGGGCCCCGGGGGACGTCTCCCCGCGGGCGGCCCACGCGCCGGAGAACCCCGACGGCTTACCGGCCGACGCCGTACCGGCCGACGCCTTATCCGCCGACGCCTCACCGGCCCACGTCCTACCCGCCGACTCCTCACCGGCCGACCCACAAGCCGAGTTCCGGGACTTCTTCGAGCGGCACCACGCCGAGCTGGCCCGCCTCGCCCATCTGCTGCTCGGCAGCTCCGACGGGGCGGACGACCTGGCGGCCGACGCGCTGGTGGCGGTCTGGCACCAGTGGGACCGGGTCCGGGCCGCCGACCATCCGGCCGCGTACGCCCGGGGCGTGGTCGCCAACCTGGCCCGTTCCCGGATCCGCAGCCTGGTGCGCGAGCGGCGCCGCGTGGCGCTCTTCTCCTCGCAGCGGCCCGACCGCGTGGACGACCCGGATGTGTCCGCCGTGGTGGATGTGCAGGCCGCGCTGGTCCGGCTGCCGTTCCGCAAGCGCGCGTGTGTGGTGCTGCGCCACGCCTTCGACCTCTCCGAGCGGGAGACGGCCCGTACGCTGGGCATTTCGGTGGGCACGGTCAAGAGTCAGACCTCGCGCGGCATCGCCGAGCTGGAGCGGCTGCTCGGTCCTCCGGACGGCGAGGACGAGGACGAGCTGTCCGCGGCGACCGAGGCCGAGCGGACAGGACGGACGGTACGAACGCTCCGCGCCGGGAACACGAGCCACACAGGCCACACGAGCCGCACCAGCCACACAGGACCGGCCCGCCACTCCGGTCATATGGGCCACGCCGGACACGCAGGAGGGGGCAGTTGATGATCGAGCATCGCGAGCGCCCCGAGAGCCGCGGCCGCCCCGAGGGCCGCGATGTCGTCGCCGAGCTGCGTACGGCCGCCGCCTCCCATGAGCCGGACCGGATCCGGATGCTGGCCCGGGTCACGGCGGGCATGACGGCCGGTGACCGGCGCCGCGCCCCGCGGACGAGCCCGCGCTGGGCCCGGGTGGTGGGCCCGGTCGCCGGGCTGGCCGCGGCGGTCGCCGCGACGGGGATCGCGGTGGTGGTCACGGACGGTGCCGAGCGGCCGCAGACGGTGCGCACCTCGAGCGAGCCGCCCGCACCCCCGGCGGGCGCGGGCGCCGGCCGGGACAGCGCGAGCGCCGGCACGGACCGGCGGCCCGGGGACGAGCCGGACGCCGGTTCGCAGGGCGATGCTGAGCGGCACACGCCGAGCGCCTATCCCACCGCGGCCGGTCCAAACCACCTCGCCGAGCCGACCGTGCGGTCCGAGGGCGCCATCAACGCCCATTCCAACCCGTACTGGGCGCAGAGCGACATCACGCTCACCATCGGCAGGCCGCTGACCTCGCTGACGGTGGAGCTGCGGGTCGCGGACACCGGGGACGTGCGGTCCACCGGGTCCTGGCACTCCCTGCCGACCGGCGATGTGACCACCGCCACCCGCGTCGAGGACGGTGTGCTGGTCTACCGCTGGACGCTCCGGAAGGGGGCGACCGTGCCCGCGGGCCGGTATGTCTTCGCGGGGCAGTACAACCACGCCGAGGGCGACCGGGACACCGGCCGGGACGCGTACGCGGCCTCGGGCAACGGCGCCTCCGGGGCCTTCGCGGTGCGGGGCGACTTCCCTCAGTCCACCGTGGGAGATTGAATTCATGGCAGCTTGGCCAGAAATTCCCCGCGTTTTTCCGCTACTGCTTCCATATTCGTCTGCCCGCTTTTGTGATTCCTAAACACAAAATTTTTCACGAGATCCCGCCCCGAAATTCAAGCCGGTCACCGGCCGGTTACACACATGTGACAGACCCCACACGCGGCGCGCTTTGCCCCAGTAACTCCCCCACAAATCACCGCCTTTCGGCGAGCGGCCGCGCGCGCACGCGCCCCCGCGTGATAACACATCGACCCCCCTCCGCGTAACCCCCCACCACGATGCATTTTCTGATTCTGCTGGGTAAATTGAATTTGCATGACCGCCGCACAAGCAGACGTAGTCCGTAGCGAATTGGATTTGCCGGAGGGCCTGACCCTCGACACCCCGTGCGTCGAGGACGGAGCCGCGATCTGGCGAATCGCTCGCGACTCCAAAGCCCTGGACCTCAACTCCTCCTACAGCTACCTCCTGTGGTGCCGCGACTTCGCCGCCACATCCGTAGTGGCGCGCGACGCCGACGGCGGACCGGTCGGTTTCATCACCGGCTACGTCCGCCCCGAGCGGCCCGAGACCCTGGTCGTCTGGCAGGTCGCCGTCGACCACGCCTGGCGTGGCCGCGGACTGGCCGCCACCCTGCTCGACGGACTGGTCAAGCGGGTCGCCGCGACGGGCGTCCGCGGCATCGAGACGACGATCACCCCGGACAACACCGCCTCGAACCGGCTGTTCACCTCGTTCGCCGAACGGCACGAAGCGCCGCTCGAGCGCGAGGTGCTCTTCCACGGCGGTCTGTTCCCCGACGGTGGGCACGAGCCCGAGGTGCTCTACCGCATCGGTCCGCTCGGCCCGCTCGGGCCGCGCGGAGACCGCACCTGACCCCGACCTCGTTTCACCCCCGATCCCCCACCCTCCTCACCCCCCTCACATCCCTCTCCCAGGAGAACGCTGTGACCATCACCCCGCCCGCCCTGAGCGTCTTCGAGGCCCTGGAGTCGGAGGTGCGCAGCTACTGCCGTGGCTGGCCCGCCGTCTTCGACCGTGCGCAGGGCAGCCACATGTACGACGAGGACGGCCACACCTACCTCGACTTCTTCGCCGGGGCCGGGTCGCTCAACTACGGCCACAACAACCCGGTGCTGAAACGGGCGCTGATCGACTACATCGAGCGTGACGGCGTCACCCACGGCCTGGACATGTCCACCACGGCCAAGCGCGCGTTCCTGGAGTCGTTCCAGAACAACATCCTGCGGCCGCGCGACCTGCCCTACAAGGTCATGTTCCCGGGCCCGACGGGGACCAACGCCGTCGAGGCCGCGCTGAAACTGGCCCGTAAGGTCAAGGGCCGCGAGTCGATCGTCTCCTTCACCAACGCCTTCCACGGCATGTCGCTGGGGTCGCTGGCGGTGACCGGCAACGCCTTCAAGCGCGCCGGTGCGGGCATCCCGCTGGTCCACGGCACCCCGATGCCGTTCGACAACTACTTCGACGGCACGGTCCCGGACTTCCTGTGGTTCGAGCGGCTGCTGGAGGACCAGGGTTCCGGCCTCAACCAGCCCGCCGCGGTGATCGTCGAGACCGTGCAGGGCGAGGGCGGCATCAACGTGGCCCGGCCCGAGTGGCTGCGCGCCCTGGCCGAGCTGTGCGAGCGCCAGGACATGCTGCTGATCGTCGACGACATCCAGATGGGCTGCGGCCGTACCGGCGCCTTCTTCTCCTTCGAGGAGGCGGGCATCACCCCGGACATCGTGACCGTCTCCAAGTCCATCAGCGGCTACGGCCTGCCGATGTCGCTCACCCTCTTCAAGCCCGAGCTGGACATCTGGGAGCCCGGCGAGCACAACGGCACCTTCCGCGGCAACAACCCCGCGTTCGTCACCGCCGCCGCCACCCTGGACACCTACTGGGCGGACGGCCAGATGGAGAAGCAGACCCTCGCCCGCGGCGAGCAGGTCGAGCAGGCCCTGCGCGCCATCTGCGAGGAGCAGTCCGGCACCCACTTCCGCGGCCGTGGCCTGGTGTGGGGCCTGGAGTTCGAGGACAAGCCGCGCGCCTCGGCGGTCTGCAAGCGCGCCTTCGAGCTGGGGCTGCTGCTGGAGACGTCCGGCCCCGAGAGCGAGGTCGTCAAGCTGCTGCCCGCGCTGACGATCTCCCCCGATGACCTGGACGAGGGGCTGCGGACCCTCGCCCGCGCGGTCCGCGAGACCGCGTAACCCCTCCCGCACCGCAGAGAAGAGAAAGGCAAGAACTCACCGTGATCGTCCGATCCTTCAAGGACATCGAGGACACCGAGAGGCACATCAAGTCCAAGTCCGGCACCTGGGAGAGCAAGCGCATCGTGCTCGCCCGGGAGGGCGTCGGCTTCTCGCTCCACGAGACCATCCTCTACGCGGGCACCGAGACGTCGATGTGGTACGCCAACCACATCGAGGCGGTGCTGTGCGTCGAGGGTGAGGCCGAGCTCACCAACGACGAGACCGGTGAAAAGCACTGGATCACGCCCGGCACCATGTACCTGCTGGACGGGCATGAGAAGCACACGATGCGTCCCAAGACGGACTTCCGGTGCGTCTGTGTCTTCAACCCGCCGATCACCGGACGGGAGGACCATGATGAGAACGGCGTATACCCGCTGATCACCGAGACCGAGGAGGCATGATCCGATGACCGCGGTCACTGACCTGTACCCGACCCGCGGGGCCGTGGAGGTGGCCACACCACGCGTGGACCCGGTGGTGTGGTCCGAACCCGGGGCTCCGGGGCCGCTGCAACCGTCCGAGCTGAGCGATTTCGATCGCGACGGCTTCCTGGCGATCGACGAGCTGATCACTCCGGTCGAGGTGGCGGAGTACCGCGCCGAACTGGAGCGGATGATCGCCGACCCGGACGTGCGCGCCGACGAACGCTCGATCATCGAGCCGCAGTCGCAGGACGTACGGTCGGTGTTCGAGGTGCACCGGATCAGCGAGGTCTTCGCCAAGCTGGTGCGCGACCCACGGGTCGTGGGCCGCGCCCGGCAGATCCTCGGCTCGGACGTGTACGTCCACCAGAGCCGGATCAACGTCAAGCCGGGCTTCGGCGCCTCGGGCTTCTACTGGCACTCGGACTTCGAGACCTGGCACGCCGAGGACGGGCTGCCGAACATGCGGACCGTGTCGGTCTCGATCGCGCTCACCGAGAACTACGCGTACAACGGCAGCCTGATGATCATGCCGGGGTCGCACCGCACCTTCCTGGGCTGCGCGGGCGCGACGCCGAAGGACAACTACAAGAAGTCGCTGCAGATGCAGGACGCGGGCACCCCGTCCGACGAGGCGCTCAGCGGCTTCGCCGACAAGCATGGCATCAAGCTGTTCACCGGGCAGCCCGGATCGGCCGTCTGGTTCGACTGCAACTGCATGCACGGGTCCGGCGACAACATCACGCCGTACTCCCGCAGCAATGTGTTCATCGTGTTCAACAGCGTGGAGAACACGGCGGTCGAGCCGTTCGCCGCACCGGTCCGCCGGCCGGAGTTCATCGGCGCGAGGGACTTCACGCCCGTTCGGTGATGACCGCCGTGCGATGACGTGACGTCCGTGATCTGAGGGAAGCCGGAGTGCCCCGGCTTCCCTCAGATTTTTGCTTCCCTCAGATTTTTGTGCCGCGAGTCCCCGCGCCGGGACCGGCCCGGCTCAGCCGGACAGCTTCTCCAGCAGCCGGTCCACATCGGCCGCGGTGTTGTACAGGTGGAAGGAGGCGCGGAGGTTGCCGGCCCGCGCCGAGACGTGCACGTCCGCCTCCGCCAGCCGGGACGCGGCGTCGCCCAGGCCCGGTACGGAGACGATGGCCGAGCCGGGGGCGGCCACGGGCTGGTGGCCGAGCGCGATGGCCCCGGCCCGGAAGCGGTCGGCGAGCGCGCGGTCGTGGGCGGCGATGGCCTCGGTGCCCAGCTCCTCGATCAGCGCGAGGGAGTGCCGGGCCGCGAGGTAGGAGTACAGGCTCGGGGCCTCGTCGAAGCGGCGGGCGGAGTGGGCGAGTTCGCTCACCGGGCCGTAACAGCTGTCCCAGGGCCTCTCGCCCGCGACCCAGCCCGCGAAGACGGGGGTGAGGTCGCCGAGGTCCTCGGGCACGGTGAGGAAGGCGACCCCGTGCGGGCACATCAGCCACTTGTAGGCCACGCAGACGGTGTAGTCGGCCTCGGCGGCGTTCACCGGGAACCAGCCGGCCGCCTGGCTGACGTCCACCAGCGTGCGGGCGCCGTGGGCCCGGGCGGCCTCCCGGATGGCGGCGAGATCGGCGATCCGCCCGTCCGCCGACTGGACCGCGCTCACGGCCACCAGCGCGGTACCGGGCCGCACCGCCTCGGCGATCTCCTCCAGCGGCACGATGCGCAACTTGAGGTCGCCGCGTACGGCGAAGGGGTTGACCAGGGAGCTGAAGTCGCCGTCGGCCACCAGGACTTCGGCGCCGGGCGGCAGCGAGGTCGCGATCATCCCCGCGTACCCGGCGACCGAGCTGCCCGCCGCGACCTGCCGCGCCGGTACTCCGACGAGCCGGGCGTAGGCGGCGCGGGCCGCCTCGACCGCCTCGAAGGCCACGCCGATCACGGGCTGTCCGGCGGCCGAGCCGTCGAGGGCCGCCTTCATGGCAGCCACGGAGCGTGCGGGGATCAGACCGCTGGATGCGGTGGTGAGATACGTCGTGTGTGGCGCGAATTCGGCGCCCGCCAGGCTCTCCATGTCCATCCACTATGGGACGGGCGCACCCCGGCGTCTATCGCGTTTCCGTGTCGGATGCCTTCAAGCGATCCTTATACATACCCGCTGACCTGCGGTGATTCTCATGGCTTGGTCGGCGCCCGGGTGAACGCCGACGCGAATCGGCCGCCGGCCGACGCGAATCGGCCGCCGGACGCGCGGGGCAGATCCGCGAGTCCGGCGGCCGATTCGCCGTTCCGGGGGTCAGCCGCGCTGCTCCAGGACGCCGTTGATCCGCCGCGGCAGCTCCAGCGGGTTCTCGTCGCGCAGCTCCGGCGGCAGCAGGGCGGCCGGGGTGTCCTGGTACGCGACCGGCCGCAGCCAGCGCTCGATGGCGGTGCCGCCGACCGAGGTGGAGGTGGAGGTGGTGGCCGGGTAGGGGCCGCCGTGGTGCTGGGCCGGGGCGACCGCGACACCGGTCGGCCAGCCGTTGACCAGGACCCGGCCGGCCAGCGGGGTGAGCTCGGCGATCAGCTCACCGGCCCGGCCCTCGGTGCCCTCGCCCTCGGCGGCGGAGAGGTGGACGGTGGCGGTGAGGTTGCCCGGGAGCCGGCCGAGCACCGCGCTGATCTCGTCGTCGCTCTCGTAGCGCGCCACGACGGTCACCGGCCCGAAGCACTCCTCCAGCAGCACATCGTGCGGGCCGCCCTCGGCGAGCCGCCGCGCCGGGACGGTCAGGAAGCCCGCGCTGACCGTGTGCTCACCGCCGGAGCCCGGGGTGACCGGGGCCGCCACGTCCTCCAGCTCGACGCGCTCCTTGATCCCGGCGACGAAGTTGTCCCGCATCCGGTGGTCGAGCAGGACCCCGGCGTCGGTGTTGCTGACCGCGTCGGTGAGGGACTTCAGCAGGCCGTCGCCCGCCGGTCCTGCCGGGGCCAGCACAAAGCCGGGCTTGGTGCAGAACTGGCCGACGCCCAGCGTCATGGAGCCCGCGAGCCCCGCGCCGATCTGGTCGCCGCGCTCGGCGGCCGCGGCCTCGGTGACCACGACCGGGTTGAGGCTGCCCAGTTCGCCGTGGAAGGGGATCGGCACCGGCCGGGAGGCCGCCGCGTCGTGCAGGGCGCGGCCGCCGCGGACCGAGCCGGTGAACCCGGCGGCGGCGATCAGCGGATGCTTGACCAGCTCGAGACCCGCGTCGAAGCCGTGCACCACCGCGATCACATCGGCGGGCACCCCGACCCGCTCGGCGGCGCGGCGCAGCGCGGAGGCGGCCACCTCGGAGGTGGCGGGGTGGTCCGGGTGGGCCTTGACGACGACCGGGCAGCCCGCGGCGAGGGCGCTCGCGGTGTCCCCGCCGGGCACGGAGAAGGCGAGCGGGAAGTTGCTGGCGGCGTAGACGGCGACGACGCCGAGCGGCAGCTTGTAGCGGCGCAGATCGGGCCAGGGCGGGGTCTGGGTGGCGTCGGCGTGGTCGATGCGGACGTCGAGGAAGGCGCCCTCGTCCACGATGGCCGCGAAGGCCCGCAGCTGGTAGGTGGTGCGGGCGAGTTCGCCGGTGAGCCGGGCGGGGCCGAGTGCGGTCTCCGCGTCGGCGGCCTCGACCAGCTGGTCACGGGCCTCGTCGAGCAGATCGGCGGCGGTGCGCAGCAGGGCGGCGCGCACCGCACGGTCGGCCAGGGAGCCGCGGGCGGCATGGGCCGCGCGCACCACGCGGTCGACCTCCTCCGCCGTGGCTTCGACCGCTACCTGCTCGCGCTGCTTTCCGGTTCGGGGGTCGACGCTCCACACTGGTGCTGACACCGCGGATTCCTCCTGCTGTGGTGTTACCGCTGCTTGCGTCTCACACATCGACGGTGTTCGATATGCTGAACGCTGTCCCGGGTGATGAATTTCCCCTCGGGACTCTATGGCTGGTCGAACAGAGGGGTCAAGGCGATGTCAGCTGCCGAGACAGGCGGGGCCCAGGTCAAATCGGCAGTCCGCACGGTCGAACTGCTGGAGTTCTTCGCCGGGCGGCCGGGGATGCACAGCCTCGCCGCGGTCCAGGAGGCCGTGGGCTACCCCAAGTCGAGCCTCTACATGCTGCTGCGCACCCTGGTGGAGCTCGGCTGGGTGGAGACGGACGCCACCGGCACCCGCTACGGGATCGGGGTGCGCGCCCTCCTCGTCGGCACCTCCTACATCGACGGCGACGAGGTCGTGGCCGCCGCCCGCCCCACCCTGGACCGGCTCTCGGACGACACCACCGAGACCATCCACCTCGCCCGGCTCGACGGCACCAATGTCGTCTATCTCGCCACCCGGCAGTCCCAGCACTATCTGCGCCCCTTCACCCGCGTCGGCCGCCGGCTGCCCGCCCACTCCACCTCGCTGGGCAAGGCGCTGCTGGCCACGTACTCCGACGAGCAGGTGCGCAAGCTGCTGCCGGAGACGCTGGGCCAGCTCACCGACCACACCATCACCGACCGCGAGAAGCTGATCGAGGAGCTGCACCTCATCCGGGAGCAGGGGTACGCGGTGGACCGCGAGGAGAACACCCTGGGCCTGCGCTGCTTCGGCATCGCCATCCCGTACCGCACCCCCTCGCGCGACGCCATCAGCTGCTCGGTGCCGGTGGCCCGGCTCACCCCCGCCCATGAGCAGATGATCAAGGACGCCCTGTTCGACGCCCGGGACCGGCTCACCCTCGCGACGCGCCGCCTCTGACCCACGGGAGGACGCTCCCCTCCGCCGCACAGCGGAGGTGGATCGTCGGGCGGGGTGACGCGCGGCGCGCGGCGCGCCGGGAGGCTGGTGGCCATGACCCAGCCCCTCCCCGGCGTGCGTCCGGCCGACCGCCCGGAGCGCCGCCAAGGAGCCGACCGCGCCGCTGAAACTGACCTACGCTGTGCGGATGACCGTCGGATCACTCGCCCGCACGGCCGGCGGGCGCTTCTTCCGCGAGCGCGGCTCCGCGGGTCGCGCGGCGCAACGCCCCGCCCGGTGACCGGGGTGTGGTGGCGGCGGGCGGTCCGTGCGGTGATCGGCCGCCGGGTTCAGCTGCGCTGGGTCCATCTGGTGCTCGGCGGCGCCCTGCTGATGCCGTACTACCTGCTGACCACCGTGGTCTTCGCGATGCTGGTCCGGGGTGCCGATCCCTTCACCTCCCTGCGCTGGCAGCTGGGCACCTTCGCCTCGGCCCTGCCGCTGGCCGCGCCGACCGCGCTGCTGCCGCTCGTACGCCCCTTGGAGGCCACCGCCGCGCGCTCGCTGTGCGGGCTGCCGGAGTCCGCGGAGCTCGCGGCCGGGCCCGCCGGTTCATGGGACGCGCGCGCCCGCACCGCGCTCTGGTACGGACTGCACCTGGCCATCGGCGGGCTGGTCAGCGGGCTCTTCCTGTCCCTGCTGCCCGCCTCGGCGATGCTGGTCGCGCTGCCGTTCACCGACGATTCGTACGCCGACGGGCTGGGCTGGCCGGACTCGTTCGGCTCGGCCCCCACCGCGCTGGCGCCCTTGGCCGGGGCGGCGCTGCTGGCCCTGCTCATGGGGATCGCCGCGGCCGCCGGGGCGCTGCTGGCCCGCTGCGCGCCCGCGCTGCTCGGCCCGTCCCCCGCCGAGCGGCTCGCCGCCGCCGAGCGGCGGGCCGCCCGGCTCGCCTCCCGCAACCGGCTCGCCCGCGAGCTGCACGACTCGGTCGGCCATGCGCTGAGCGCGGTGACCCTCCAGGCGAGCGCGGCCCGTAAGGTCCTCGACTCCGACCCGGACTTCGCCCGGGAGGCGCTGGCGGCCATCGAGGAGACCACCCGGGACGCGGTCGGGGAACTCGACAGCGTGCTGGGCCTGTTGCGGGAAGGGGAGGGCGCCCCGGCCCCCGCCCCCTCCCCCACCCTGATGGATCTGGACGGGCTGCTCGCCCGCACCCGGGCCGCGGGCGTCGCCGTCGAGCTGACGGCCCCGGGCACGCTGGACCGGCTGCCGCCCGTGGTCTCCCGCGAGGCGTACCGCATCGTCCAGGAGGGGCTCAGCAACGCGCTGCGCCACGCGGGCCGGGTGCCGGTGCGGCTCCGGATCGCCGAGGACCGGAAGAAGGTGGAAATCACAATGGAGAACCCGGTGGACGGAACCACCCGGGAACGGCCCACCGGCGGCCGCGGGCTGCGCGGCATCGCCGAGCGGGCCACCCTGCTGCGCGGCACCTGCGCGTGGGACACCGTGGACGGCGTCTGGCGGCTGACGGTCCGGCTCCCGGTGGAGGCGTCCCGGTGAGCGCCCCGCCGTCCCCCCTGCGCATCGTGCTCGTCGACGACGAGCGGATGGTGCGCACCGCGCTGCGCGCGATCCTCTCCAGCGAGCCGGACCTGGAGGTCGTGGGCGAGGCCGGAAGCGGCGCCGAGGCCGTGCCGGTGGTCCGTGAGCTGCGCCCGGACGTGGTGCTGATGGACGTCCGGATGCCCGATGTGGACGGCATCCGCGCCACCGAGCGGATCCTGGGCACCGTGCCGGACCCGCCGCGGGTCATCGTGGTGACGACGTTCGAGAACGACGCTTACGTGTACGACGCGCTGCGCGCCGGGGCCAGCGGCTTCCTGCTCAAGCGGGCCCGCGCGGCGGAGCTGGTGGACGCGGTGCGGGTGGTGGCGCGCAGCGATTCGCTGCTGTTCCCGGCCGCGGTGCGGGCGCTGGCCGCCGAGCACGCCGCCGCCCGCGGCCCGGACCGCGAGGCGACGGCGCGGGCGCTGCGCGAGCGGCTCTCCGAGCGGGAGGCCGTGGTGCTGCGGCTGATGACCGACGGGCTGTCCAACTCCGAGATCGCGGCCCGGATGGCGGTGGGCCCGGCCACCGTCAAGACTCATGTGGGGGCGGTGCTCACCAAGCTGGGCGTCCGGGACCGCACCCAGGCGGTGATCGCCGCGTACGAAAGCGGTTTCGTCACACCGGGCTGACATCCGGCGGCCGGAGTGGTCTGCTGTGACGGGTCGGCCGAACGGGCGGACGAGCAGGAGGAGCAGACGCATGGAGTACGTACGGCTGGGCGCGTCGGGCGTCAAGGTGTCGCGGATCTGCCTGGGCATGATGAGCTACGGCAGCCCCGAGCACCGGCCCTGGCAGCTGGACATCGACGACGCGCGGCCCATCGTGCGGCGCGCGGTCGAGGAGGGGGTGACCTTCTTCGACACCGCCGACATGTACTCGGTGGGCCGGAGCGAGGAGATCACCGGTGAGCTGCTGCGGGAGCTCTTCCCCAGCCGCGACGACTACGTCCTGGCCACGAAGGTCTACAGCCCGATGGGCGAGGGCCCCAACGACCGCGGTCTCTCCCGCAAGCACATCATGGCGGGCATCGACGCCTCGCTGCGGCGGCTGGGCACCGACCACGTGGACCTCTACCAGATCCACCGCTTCGACCACGAGACACCGCTCGAGGAGACGATGGAGGCGCTGCACGATGTGGTGCGGGCCGGAAAGGCCCGGTACATCGGCGCGTCCTCCATGTACGCCTGGCAGTTCGCCAAGGCGCAGCACATCGCCGAGGCGCACGGCTGGACCCGGTTCGTCTCGATGCAGAACCACTACAACCTGCTCTACCGCGAGGAGGAGCGGGAGATGAACCCGCTCTGCCTGGACCAGGGCGTGGGCGTCATCCCCTGGAGCCCGCTGGCGCGCGGGCTGCTGGCGGGCACCCGCGACCGGGACCGCACCGGGCAGACGGTCCGGGCGGGCAACGATCCGATGGTGGAGCGGTGGTACGCGGACGCGGACTTCTCCATCGTGGACGCCACCCGCGCGGTCGCCGAGGAACGCGGGGTGTCCCCGGCCCAGGTCGCGCTGGCGTGGCTGCTCAGCAGGCCCGCGGTCACCGCGCCGATCGTCGGGGCCACGAAGACCCGCCATCTGGAGGACGCGGTCGCGGCGGTCGGGCTGACGCTCGACGAGAGGGAGGTGGCCCGCCTGGAGGCCCCCTACCGCCCGCGCCCCATCATGGGCCACAGCTGACGGGGGCGGGGCGGCTCCCACCGGGGTTTCACTTCATCGGCGAACCGATGTCGGTGCGGTCCATGACCACGAGGAAGCCGGTGAGCGGCAGGGAGCCGTTCGGCCGCCGGGGGCCGAAGGCCGTGGTGGGGTCGGTGGTGACCAGGGGCGGGGTGGCCCGGCCGCCCGGCGCCCAGTTGTTGTCCCGCGAGACGGCGAGGGGGCCGGCGTCGGCGCTGCCGCGGCCGTTGGAGAGCGCGAGGTTGCGGGTCAGCCGGGCGTGGGAGCCGGCGACGGAGTAGCCCTTGCCCCAGTTGTCGAAGGAGGTGGTGCGCTGGAGCCGGAGGGCTCCGGTGTTGCCGCCCGCGTCGAAGCCGCTCTTGGTGTTGGCCCAGGCGGCGGAGGTCCGTACGACATGGGCGGGCGAGGGGGCGCCACGGCGGTCGGCGCCGAGCTGGAAGCCGCTGCCGTCGCCCTTGAAGTAGGGGATGTGCCAGCGGTTCCGGCCGTTTCCGAAGGCCCAGGAGTGCTCGATGGTGACGGGGCTCGCCCACATCCACAGGTCGAGGCCGTCGTCGCTGTTGTGGTACAGCCGGGATCCGGTGACCACGTTGCCGGTGCCGGAGCCGTGGGTGATGGCTATGCCGTCGGCTCGCTGGCCGCCGGTGGCGTCGTCGTGGTTGGCGTAGGAGTCCAGGTTCCGGATGACGTTGCCGTTGGTGTCGTCGCCGCGGAGGGTGAGCCCGGTGTCGCCGTTGCCGTGGGTGCTGAGGTTCTGGAAGACGTTGCGCGCGCAGGAGGTGCAGACCAGGCCGCCGCCCGGGGCGTTGCGCAGTTCGATGCCGGAGACCGTCCAGTAGTCGGCGGCGAGGGAGACCAGGGAGGAGCCCTCGCCCAGCCGGGAGCCGTCGAGCCGGACCTTCTCCGCCCGGTACGACCGCAGTTGGACGCGCTCGCGGGGGGTGCCGCTGACGGAGCTGCGCAGGGTCCTGGAGGGGTAGTACGTGCCGCCGCGGACCTCGATGGTGGTGCCCGCCTTGGCGGTGGAGAACGCCTTCTCCAGGCTTCGGTAGGGGGACTTGAGGGTGCCGGTGTTGCCGTCGCTGCCGTTGGTGGCCACATACAGGGTGGTGGGCACGGCGCTCGCGCCCTCCGGCGAAGCCGTCAGATACACCCCGGCCACGGCCGACGCCACGATCACGGCGCTGCCCAACGGCAGCGTGCGATCCTTGCGGCGGCGGTGACGGCCCCGTTTGCGTCTCAGCCCCATGGCAACTCCTGTTCCGCGTCGAGAGAACGGGCCGGAGGATCCGAACCGGCCCGCTCCATGTCGTAGTTGCCGCCAGTCCAGATTAGGTTGCCGCACTCCCGAGGATTCTTAGATTACGAAATCCCGATCGCATCGCGATAGCTTGCGACAACTCTTGATCATTTTGTGGCCGAGGGTGTTCGAACGCGACGGAGATGGTGTTGGTTTGTTGCCTCATGGGCGATAGACCTTGCCCGGTTCCGGGACGGCCGGGGCCATCAACTGGGAGACCGTCACCACCGTGTAGCCCTCCTTCTTCAGCTTCGCCAGCATCCCCGGCACCGCCGGCACCGTGCCCGGGTAGATGTCGTGCAGCAGGATGATCCCGTCGCGCTTCGTCTGGTCCAGCACCCGCTTCTCGATCAGCGCGGAGTCGTTCGTCTGGTAGTCCTTCGCCGTCACGCTCCACAGCACCTGCGCCACGCCCAGCTCGCGGCAGATCTTGGAGACCCGCTCGTCCGTACGCCCCTGCGGCGGGCGCATCAGCAGCGGCGTACGGCCGGTGAGCTTCTTGACGGCGGTCTGGACGCGGGTGATCTCCGTGCGGACCTCGTCGGAGTCGGTCTTGGTCAGGATCTTGTGCGACCAGGTGTGGTTGGCCAGTTCATGCCCCTCGTCCGCGATGCGGCGCACCAGGTCCGGGTGGCGGTCGATGTGCTTCCTGCCGAGCATGAAGAAGGTCGCGTGGGCCTTCTCGCGCTCGAGGATCTTCAGCAGCCGGGGGGTGTTGCCGCTGGGGCCCGCGTCGAAGGTGAGGGCGACGCACTTGGCGACGGCGCAGTCGACCGAGCCGTTCGCGTCGTTCGCCCCGTCACCCCCCTTGAGCACGTCCGGCTTGGAGGCGGCCGGTGTCGAGCCGTCGGCGTCCGACGCCGCGTGCTCCCGGGCGCTGCGCGGCGAGGTGGTGTCGTACGACGCGCCGCAGCCGCTGAGGCCCAACGTCAGGCAGACGGCGCTGACGAGACCGACACACAGCCCGGATATTCGACCTTTTCGCCCCATTGATGCCCCCGAAGTCCCCTTGTGGTCAATAGTGGTCGCCATGCCGCCAACGTCCGCCCAAATGCGTAAAGTTGGCAGCACAAGCTGCGAGCACTATACATCGCACGTATACACGGGGTTCATAGTCGGGGACGGGAAAGGGATGCCGGGCGGGGCCAGTAACGCCCGGCCTCCCCGCTTTCGGTGGCAGCGGGCCGTCAGAGCCGACGGCCCGCGCCCGCGCCCCCGTCCACGGCACCGGGCACCACGCGCGGCGCGTCGATCCGCGGGCGCAGCGTCGGCGTCCAGCCCGCGTCATCGCCCAGCGTCTCCCCGGGGACACCCGCGTTGTGGAGGGCGAGGAGGTCGGCCGGGCGACCGCCGAGGAGGTTGTTCCGCGCGGTCAGCGCCGTGCCGTTCCACTTCTTGATGATCTTCGCGGGGTCAACGGAGGAGGGCGTCGTGAAGGCGTTGGCCTCGGCGACGAGTTGGGACTCGATGCCCACGCCCCAGCTGTAGACATATCCGCTCTTCGGCGCGACGAAGTGGTTGTTGTAGACGTCCACCTTCCCGAACCGCACCCGCGGCGCCCGCTCCACGATGTTCTTGAACAGGTTGTGGTGGAGGGTGACCCGGAGCCTGCCGCGGTCCGTCGCGCCCGCGCCGTCGCTGTTGCCGATCATCAGCGTCTTGTCGTGGTCGGCGAAGACGTTCCAGGACGCGGTGACGAGATCGGCGCCGCGCACCACGTCCAGCTCACCGTCGTGCTGCTGATAGAGCCGCCCGTAGTAGCTGGGCTGGGCGCTGTCCGGGCGGCGGCCGTCGGTGAAGGTGTTGTGGTCGATCCAGACGTGGGTGGAGCCGTACACCACCAGGTTGTCGTACTCGGAGTTCCAGTTGCCGTCGTCGCCGTCGGTCGGATCCCAGGCGGGGAAGCAGTCGAAGGCGTCCTCGAACGTGAGATCGCGGACGATGACGTTGTCCGCGCCCCGGACCTGGAGGCTGGCGCCCAGTAGCCGGGCGGAGCGGCCGAGGCCCACGATGGTGGTGTTGGAACCCACCGTCAGCTCGACCCGTTCGGCCTGCCGGGCGGCGGAGGCGGCGCGGGCGTCCTCCTGGGGGCCGGACGGCTCGGTCCTGCCCCAGGTCGCCGGGTCGTAGGCGGTGAGATAGGCGTCCAGGGAGTAGCCGTCGGTCGCGTAGTCCGCGCAGGACAATGGCCTTCCGGCAGCGTCGGTGTTGGCGTCGATCGTGCCCTTGACGTAGATCATCTTTGGCGTGGGATCGGCGTCGTTCAGCGCCCCGGCCAGCTCCGCCCGGTTGCTGACCGTGAAGGTGTGCGCCCGGTCGGCCTTGGCGCCGCCGGTCGTACCGCCGTCGGCGGAGGCCCAGCCGTCGCCCGCGGGGAGGGCGGCACGGGCGGGGGCCGACGGCGTATGTGCCGAGGCGGGAGCGGTGGCGAACGAGCCGAGGGCGAACGCGGCACAGCCGAGCACGGCGGCGACGCGGGCATGGCATCTGGGCATGACGGCTCCTGTGGATGACGAGACAAAACGGCGAAGGGGCGGCGGTGAACGGGGTTGCCGCCGAGGTGTGACGGGTGCCGGGACGGCCGCCGCCGTGGCGCGGCCGCCCCGATGCGCGCGGCTCATACGGCTGTCCGGCCATGGCGGCCGGCCGGCTAGCTCTGGTGCTTCTTCCAGTCCGCCTGTGCCGCGTTGAGCTCCTTCGCGACCTTGTCGCAGAACGCCTTGGCGGTCATCCGGCCGAGCAGCACCTTCTGGAAGCTGGGCTCGTTGTCGGCCTTGCTGATGTTGTTCCAGTCCGGGAGGTAGTACGGCAGCTGGACGACCTTGGTCCGCGGATCGTTGAGCGACTCCAGCGCGGCCTTGGTCGGCGGGGCCTTCGCGATCCAGTCGTCGTCGGCGGCGCCGACGTTGGCGGGGATCGCGCCGACATCCTCGTTCCAGAGGCTGTTCATCTCCGGGGAGGCCGCGAACTCGATGAACTTCCAGGCCGCCGCCTTGTTCTTGCTCGCCTTGAACAGCCCTAGGCCGTCGACCGGGTTGGAGACGATGGTGCGCGCCGCGCCCGGCCGGGACGGCGGCAGCGGTATGCCCGCGACCTTGTCCTTGCCGAGCAGCCGTACGTGGTCCACATAGCTGCCGAGGTTGTGCTGGAGCATCCCGATGTCGCCCTGGTCGAACTGGGCGACCATCTTGGCGAAGTCGTTGTTGAGGTCGGCGGCGGGGGTGACCTTCTTGAAGAGGGCGATGTACTTCTCGAGCGCCGCGACGTTCCTGGGGTCGTTGAGGGTGGTCTTGTCCCCGTCCTCGCCGTTCCAGAAGGACGAGATGCCGGACTGTGCGTACATCATGTCCAGCGCCTGGGCGATCGAGCCCGCGCCGCCGCGCAGGGTGAAGCCGAACGTGTTCCGGCCCTTGTCGGTCAGCTCCTCGGCGGCCTTGTAGAAGTTCTGCCAGCTGTCGGGCGCGGGCAGCTTCGCCGCCTTGAAGAGGTCGGTGCGGTACCAGAGGGTGCCCTGGTTGGCGGAGGTCGGGACGGAGTACAGCTCCTTGTCGTCACCCCCGGCCGCCCGGACGCTCTCGACCATGTTCTTGATCAGCTTGCCCTTGAGGGCGCTGTCGCCGATGCGGTCGGTCACGGGGTCGAGGGCGCCCTGGGCGACCAGATTGGCCAGATACGCGGTGCCCACGCCGCCGACGTCGGGCAGGCTGTCGCCGCCGCTCTGGATGGCGGTGTCGTACTTCGACTGCACGTTGGCGATCGGGATCGGGACGTACTTGACCGTGATGTCGGGGTACTTGTCCTCGAACTTGGCGATGATCTGCTTCCAGATCTTGGTGCGGGGGCCGCCGTTGTTGTCCCAGAAGGTGATGGTGCCCTTGCCGGAGCCTTCCTCGCCGGTGGTCGAGCCGTCGTCTCCGCACGCTGTGGCTGTCAGGGCGAGGGTGAGGGTTGCGGCCAGGGCGGCTGCGGTTCTGCGGGTGCGTGGGTTCATCTTTTGTGGGTTCCCTTGCGGTTGCTGGTCGTTGGGGATCGCGCCGTCGTGGTTGAGGCAATGGCCATGTGCAGGCTGGTTGTGCCCACCCGTTCCGCCAGGGGGCGCCTCCCAGCGGTAGCTGGGGGAAGAAGGATTGCCCACAACCCTGCTCATACGGCCGCTCCCCTGTCGGAGAGGTGGGCTGCCAGGCGGGCTGCCGCCGGGTGGGGCAGGCGGGTGTCGGCTATCGCCGTGACGATGCGGCGGGTGACCGTGTCGGCGGGGGCTATGGGCAGAGGGCGCTGCCAGGTGAGGGCCGAGCCGACGCCCGGGTGGTCGCCGGTGCGGACCCACCACGGGTCGGCCCGGGTGTCGCCGGTCGCGCCGACGAACACCAGCGTCCAGTCGTCGGTGGCCAGCGCCAGCCAGTCCGCTGGCCGTCCGTGCACCGCCGCCTCGCCCTCGCCGTCGGCGCTGAAGGCGTGCGCGGGCTCGGGGCGCCGGGGGACCCGCCAGAAGAAGCCACCCGCGTGGCCCGCCCCGCCGAGGGCGATCTCCTCGCCGGTCACATTGGTGAGGGCGGAGGTGAAGTCCAGCGCCCAGCACTCCGTTCCGAGGGACCGTACGGCCACCGTGCGCCGCTCCAGCAGCAGTTGCCGCCCGCCGGCCGTCCACGACAGCTCTTCCACGAACCCGTCGGGGTCGCGCAGCAGCCAGCTGAGGTGACGCTGGCCGCCCTGGTGGTCCCGTCGGCCCGGGCCGCCCCGGAAGTTCCATCCGGCCACCTCCGGGATGGCCATGGACACCCCCAGGCGGGCCGGATCCTCGGCGGGCCGCAGCCCGGTGACGGTGACACCGCCGAGGGTGCGCACGGGGTGCAGATACGGGCGCGGCGCGACCGTGCCGGGCAGTTCGGGGCGGTGCACATACGTCCCGACGACCCGGTGCTCATGGCGCAGCAAGGTGCATGGGGGACGGCGGGTGAGGGAGGGAGTGAGCGGGGTGGAGGGGGCCAGGGCGTGGGAGGGAGTCAGGGGGTTGGAGGGGGTCAGCGGTGTCATGGGTGCGGGACCTCCGTGGGGGGAGCGGCCCAGGGGGCGCGCAGTTCGGAGTACAGGGCGAGGCGCTCGGCGCCGGCGGTGACCAGTCGGTCGATGCCGGTCACCACGCGCCGCTTGGCCGCCCGCGCGGTGACGCCCGCACCGGGCTCGGTGCGCCAGGCGCCGGCGGGCAGCGGAACCGGTGCGGGGGCGGTGCGGACCGCCTCGACGACGCGCATGAAGGCGCCGGTGCGGTCCGGGGGAACGAGCAGTTCGGTGCCGTCGCGGAGATGCGCGACGAGGTTGTCCAGCAGATCGGTGCGCGCGTGGTCGGTGGTCTCGGGCGGCGCACCGTCGCGTTCGATACGGACCCGGTCCAGCTTGTACCAGAAGGTGATCCGGCCCCGGTCGCCGTGGACGACCACATACGGCTCACCGGGCTCCTCCGCGCACAGGGTGACGGCGGCGGCCACCGTGGTGCCGCGGGTGGTGCGGATCCGTACGCAGGAGGTGTCGTCGGCCTCGATGGCGTTGGCCCGGTACAGCTCCAGCTCGACACCGGCCACGTCCTCGGCCCGGTCGGCGTCGGCGAGGTGCAGGGCGGTGGCGATGGCGTGGGCGAGGGGGTTGGTGAGGACGCCGTCCACGACGTCGCGGCCGTCGAGGGTGCGGTGTCCGGCCCAGGGGGCGCGGGTGTAGTAGTCCTCGTCGCGGGCCCATGCCCCGGCCGCGCCGATGCCACGGATCGCCCCTATGCGGCCGTCGGCGACGAGCTTCCGGATGGCGGGCAGGGCATGGGAGCCGAGCGACTGGAAGCCGATCTGGCAGGCGGTTCCGTATCCGCGGAGTCCTTCGCTCATCCGGGTGAATTCGGCGTACGAGGGTGTGGGCGGCTTCTCCAGCAGAAGGTGCGCACCGCGCTCGGCGGCGGTGAGGGCGAGGTCGGCGTGAGTGTGGATCGGGGTGCAGATGACCGCGATCCGGGCGCCGGTGCGGGTCACGAGCGCGGCGAGGTCGGCGGACTGCTCGGGCTCGCCGAGCCCGTCGCCCAGCTCCTCGCGGGTGAGCGGCGCGAGTTCGCACACCCCGGCCAGCCGGACCCTTCCCCCGGCGGTCAGCCGCCGGATGTTGTCCAGGTGCCAGCGGCCGTGCCCGCGGGCTCCCGCGAGGACGAGAGGTATCGGTTCCTGCGGCTCCGTCGGTTCCTTCGGTTCCGGGGCCGTACCCATGCTCGGACCTCCTTGTCCGACTCGTTCGCGAATGCTCGTTCCGCCGATCCAACGGGTCAGGTTTCGGTCAGCCCTTGACCGCCCCCGCGCTGAAGCCGGTGATCAGCCACTTCTGGATGAAGGCGAAGACGAGGACGACGGGCACCGCGGCGATCACCCCGCCCGCCGCGAGCGCGCCCAGGTCGACGCTGTCCGCCCCGATGAGGGTGTTGAGGCCGACCGGGATCGTCTGTTTGTCCTGGGAGCTGAGGAACATCAGCGCGAACAGGAAGTGGTTCCAGCTGTGTACGAAGGCGAAGGAGCCGACCGCGACCAGCCCGGGGCGCAGCAGCGGCAGCACCACCGCGCAGAAGGCCCGGAAGCGGCCGCAGCCGTCCACCCACGCCTGCTCCTCCAGCGACACCGGCACGTTCCTGATGAAGCCGCTGATGAGGATGATCGACAGGGGCAGCTGGAAGACCGTCTCCGCGATGACCACGCTCCCCAGCGAGTTGATCATCTGCAGGTTCTTGAAGATCTCGAAGAGCGGCACCAGCATCAGCGCGCCCGGGATGAACTGCGAGGCCAGCAGCGCCAGCATGAAGCCCTTTTTGATCCGGAACTCGAAGCGGGCGAGGGCGTAGCCGCCGGCCAGCGCGACCGCCGTCGTCATCACCAGTGAGGCGACGCCGACGATCATGCTGTTCTGGAAGAAGATCCCGAAGCTGCGCTCGTTCCAGACCTTCTGGAAGTGCTCACCGGTGATCGGCCAGGGCACCAGCGCGTTCGAGCCCGCGGGGCGCAGCGCGAACAGCAGCATCCAGTAGAAGGGGACGAGGGTGAACAGCAGATACAGGCCCAGCGGCAGATAGATCTGCCAGCGCGGCACGCCCTGGTCGGATCCGCGCCGGCGCCTTCCGCGGGCGGTGGGCGGCGGGGCGGCCGCGGCGGTGGGCAGGGTGCCCTGCTCGGCGAGTGCGGTGGTCACTTGGTCTCGCCTCCGAACTTGCTCAGGCGCAGATAGAGGATCGAGCAGAAGAGGAGGATCACGAAGGCGACGGTGGTCAGCGCGGAGGCGTAGCCGAAGTCATGGCCGTTGATCCCGGTGTTGGCGACGTACAGCGGGAGGGTGGTGGTCTGCCCGGCCGGTCCGCCGCCGGTGAGGGTGTAGAGCAGATCGACGTTGTTGAACTCCCAGACGCCGCGCAGCAGCGTGGAGAGGATGATCGCGTCCTTCAGGTGCGGCAGGGTGATGTGGAGGAACCGCCGCGCCCGGCCCGCGCCGTCGACCGAGGCCGCCTCGTAGAGGTCCCTGGGGATGGACTGGAGGTCGGCGAGGAGGAGGATCGCGAAGAAGGGGACGCCGCGCCAGAGTTCGGCGACGACGGCGGCCCAGAAGACGGTCCCGGTGTCCGAGAGCACCGAGGTGCCGTAGGTGCCGATCCCCGCATCCGCGAGATAGCGGCTGATGCCGGTCGAGGGGTTGTAGAGCAGCATCCAGATGGTGGTGGTCAGCACGCCGGACACGGCCCAGGGCGAGAAGACCAGGGCGCGGGCGAGACCACGGCCGAGGAAGGTCTGGTTCACCAGCAGGGCGAGCGCGAGGCCGAGCAGGAGCTGCGACAGCACCTCGGTGACGACCCATTTGCCGCTGAAGACGAGCGTGTCCCAGAACTGCGGGTCGTCCGTGAAGATCCGGGTGAAGTTGTCCAGGCCCGCGTAGCCGTTCCGCCAGGGCTTGGTGACGTTGTAGTTCCGCAGGCTGTAGTAGAGGACGCTGAGCATCGGATAGGCGATGAAGCCCAGCATCAGCAGCCCGGCGGGGGCGATCAGCAGATACGGGAGGCGGCGGGCCGGTCCTCCCGTACGGCGCCGTGTGCCCCGGGGTGGTTTCGCCACGGCGTGGGCCATGACTGCTTCTCCGTTCTCAACAGGTGCGCGGGCGGGCGGTCTCGGAGGGGCGGGGGCTGGTGAAGCGCTTCCGTGAAGCGCTTACCGAATGCCGTTCGGGATCTCGTACAAAATTTTTCGCGCCGGGAGATGGCGTCAGCCCGCGTAGGGTTCGGGCACCGCCCCGGGGCGGGCCAGGAAGCGGAAGTCGCAGCCGGTGTCGGCCTGGGTCATCTGCTCCTGGTAGAGCGCGCCGTAGCCGCGCTCGTAGCGGGGCGGCGGGGCCGTCCAGCGCGCCCGGCGCCGCTCCAGCTCGGCGTCGTCCACCTCCAGCCGCAGCACCCGCGCCGCGACGTCCAGGGTGATCGGATCGCCGTCGCGGACGAGGGCGAGCGGGCCGCCGACATACGACTCGGGCGCGATGTGCAGCACACAGGCCCCGTAACTGGTGCCGCTCATCCGGGCGTCGGAGATCCGCACCATGTCCCGCACCCCCTGCTTCAGCAGGTGGTCGGGGATCGGCAGCATCCCGTACTCGGGCATTCCGGGGCCGCCGAGGGGACCCGCGTTGCGCAGCACCAGCACGCTGTCCTCGGTGATGCCGAGACCGGGGTCGTTGATGGTGGCCTGCATCGTCCTGTAGTCGTCGAAGACCACGGCGGGGCCGGTGTGTTTCAGCAGCCGGGGCTCGGCCGCGATGTGCTTGATGACGGCGCCGTCCGGGCACAGGTTGCCGCGCAGCACCGCCACCCCGCCCTCCTCGGCCAGCGGGTGGTCGCGGTCCCGGATCACCTCGGGGTTGTGCACCAGGGCACCGTCGAGCTGTTCGCGCAGTGTGGGGTGGGCGACGGTGGGGCGGTCCAGGTGCAGGACGTCCGTGAGCCGGGAGAGGAAACCCGGGAGCCCGCCCGCGAAGTGGAAGTCCTCCATCAGGTACCGGCCGCCGGGCCGCAGGTCGGCCAGCACGGGGACGGTACGCGCGATCCGGTCGAAGTCGTCGAGGGTGAGCCGCACCCCGGACCGGCCCGCCATGGCGATCAGATGGATCACCGCGTTGGTCGAGCCGCCGAGGGCGAGCACGGTCGCGACCGCGTCCTCGTACGCCTCCCTGGTGAGGAGTTCCGAGAGCCGGAGGTCCTGCCAGACCAGCTCGACCACGCGTAACCCGGAGGCGGCGGCCATCCGGTCGTGCCCGGAGTCCACGGCCGGGATGGACGAGGCGCCGGGCACGGTCACGCCCAGCGCCTCGGCGGCGGCCGTCAGCGTGGAGGCGGTGCCCATCGTCATGCAGTGGCCGGGTGAGCGGGCCAGTCCCCGCTCCAGCTCGGAGATCTCGCAGTCGCCGATCAGCCCGGCCCGCTTGTCGTCCCAGTACTTCCACATGTCGGTGCCCGAGCCCAGCACCTGGTCGCGCCAGTGGCCGGGCAGCATCGGCCCGGCCGGGACGAAGACCGCCGGGAGGTCGGCGCTGGCCGCGCCCATCAGCAGCGCCGGGGTGGACTTGTCGCAGCCGCCCAGCAGCACGGCGCCGTCGACCGGGTACGAGCGGAGCAGCTCCTCGGTCTCCATGGCGAGGAGGTTGCGGTAGAGCATGGGGGTGGGCTTCTGGAAGGTCTCGGAGAGCGTGGAGACCGGGAACTCCAGCGGGAAGCCGCCCGCCTGCCAGATCCCGCGCTTGACCGCCTGGGCGCGGTCGCGCAGGTGCACATGGCAGGGGTTGATGTCGCTCCAGGTGTTGAGGATCGCGATGACCGGCTTGCCCAGGTGTTCCTCGGGGAGATAGCCGAGCTGGCGGGTGCGGGCCCGGTGGCTGAAGGAGCGCAGGCCGTCCGTGCCGTACCACTGGTGGCTGCGCAGCTCGTCGGGGCGCCTGCGCGTGCGCCGTGGGGCACTCATACCGACCACCCCTCGACGATCGCGGCGACTTCCGCGCGCCTCGGCTCGGGCAGCGGCTTGCTCGGGGCGCGGACGTCGCGCCGGCATAAGCCCATCGCGGCAAGCGCTTCCTTGACCACCGTGACGTTGTTGGCGGACTGCCGCTCGGCCCTGAGGTCCTCGAACCGCCGGATCTGCTCCCACACCTTCATCGCGCCCGGGTAGTCCCCCGCGCGCAGCGCGCCCAGCATGTTGAGCGAGACATTGGGGGCCACGTTGACCAGGCCCGAGGTGAAGCCGGTGGCGCCGACCGCCCAGTACGAGGGCGCGTACAGCTCGGCGAGCCCGGCCACCCAGACGAACCGGTCAAGACCGGCGTCGCGCGCCACGGCGGCGAAGCGGGTGGCGTCGTGGACCGCGTACTTGACCCCGATGACATTGGGGCACGCCTCGCCGAGCCGGGCGATCGCCGCGCCCTCGATGAGCGGATTGCGCAGATACGGCACCACGCCGAGTTCGGGGACGGCCTCGGCGATGGTGCGGTGGTAGTCGATCCAGCCGTCCTGGGCGACGTACGGATGCACCGGCTGGTGGACCATCACCATGTCGGCCCCGGCCGCGCGGGCGTGCCGGGCGGCCTCGACCGCGGTGGCGGCGTCATGACCGACCCCGACGAGGACGGCGGCCCGCCCGGCGGCCTCCTCGACGGTCAGCTCGGTGACCAGCCGCCGCTCCTCGAGGGTGAGGGCGTAGAACTCCCCGGTGTTGCCGTTCGGGGTGACGGCCTTGACCCCGCCGTCGAGGAGCCGGCGGAGCAGGGCGCGGTAGGCGGCTCGGTCCACGGCGCCCTCGGTGTCGTACGGGGTCACCGGGATCGCCACGACGTCCGCGAGCGCCGTCCTCAGCGGTGAGTAGTCCATACGAACCCTTTCTCTCGATGGTCGGCATCGGGACGAGCTGTTCGGATGGTGCTGAGTGCTGGGTGCTGGGTGCTGGGTGCTGAGTGCTGGGGTCGGCGGCCGGGGCCGCCGGGTGCTACTCCCCTTCGGGGAAGGCGCGCCGGACGAAGGAGGCGATGTGCTCGTGCAGTGCGCGGGCCGCCCCGTCGGCGTCGCCGTCGAGCGCGCGGGCGAGGATCTCCCGGTGCTCACGGGCCTCCCGCTCCCAGGAGGGCACCGCCTGCCAGGCGATGGTGGACACCAGCGCGGCCTGGTCGCGCAGTTCGTCGAGCATCCGGGTCAGCAGGGGGTTGCCGCAGGGCAGATACAGCGCCCGGTGGAAGTCGCGGTTGGCGAGCGACCGCCCGGCCGGATCGGCGGCCGCGTCCGACCGCTCCAGCGCGGCCCCGGCCGCCTCCAGCCCGGCCCGCGCGGCCACGGTCCGGCGCAGCGCCTCGGGCTCGAGGAGCAGCCGCACATCGTAGACGGCGTGCGCCATCGCGGCGTCCACGGTCCTGACCGTGGCCCCCTTGTACTCGCTCATCACCACGAGCCCCCGCCCCGCGAGCGTCTTGAGCGCCTCCCGCACAGGCGTCTTGGACACCCCGAACTGCGCGGCCAACTCGGCCTCCACCAACGCCTGCCCGGGCCGCAACCCCCCGGTGAGAATCGCGTGCTTGACCGCCTCCAGCACATACTGGGTGCGGGAGGGGATCGGGCTCGGGGCGATGTCCATGGATGCTCTCAGATCTCGCGTATCGCGTCTCATATATGACATACGAAGTACGACGCGATGAAATTAGGGCGACCACAGTGGTTCGTCAACGGTTCTGACAAAAACTGTCCGAGGGTGGCCAAAGCCGGGCGCGTGCCGCCCTTACGCCCGCTCGGGGGCGTCGGTGGGCGCCGGGTGGGGGTGTTGGGTGATGGCTTCGGGGAGGGCGGGTTCGTTCAGGGGGCGGAGGAGGAGGCAGCCGAGGGCGGGGAGGGCTATCAGGGGGGCCAGGGCGGTTTGGAGGGTGGTGGCGTCGGCCAGGGCGCCGATGAGGGGGCTGGCCAGGCCGCCGACGCTGACCGTCAGGCCCAGGGTGACCCCGCTGGCGGTGCCCACGCGGCGGGGCAGGTAGTCCTGGCCGAGGGTGACGTGCAGGGAGAACGGCACGTAGAGCCCGGCCGAGGCGAGGGCCACGCAGAGGTAGAGCGCCGGGCCGGGGACGAGGACGACGCCCGCGACGGCGAGGACGGTCAGGGCGTACGACCACCGGACGACCGGGACGCGGCCGTGGCGGGCGGCGAGTCCGCCCCCGGCCACCGTGCCCGCCGCGCCGCCCGCGTAGAGCACGAACAGGGCGGCGGTACCGGCCAGTTCGCCTCCGCCCACGCGCTCGCGGACGTACAGGGAGATGAACGCGCTCAGCCCGACGAAGACGATCGAGCGGCACATGATGGCGCCGGACAGCCGGAGGAAGGAGGGCCAGTCGTCCCGCCCCTCTCCCCCGCGGCTCGCCCGCGGCGATCCGGCCGCCGCGCCCGGGGCCCTGAGCGCCCGCAGCGCGGCCGCGCACAGGGCGGCTCCGGCGACGGCGGGCACGGCCAGCAGCGGGGAGGCGCGCAGACCGCCGGTGGCGATGACGGCGGCGACCGCGAGCGGCGCGGCGGCGAAGCCGATGTTGCCGCCGAGGGAGAACCAGCTCATCGCGGTGTGGCTGCCCCGGCTGGCGAGCCGGGCCACCCGGGCGGACTCGGGGTGGTACGCGGCCACGCCGATCCCGGAGACCGCGACCACCACAAGGGTCGCCGCATAGGAGCCGGTGACCCCGCTCAGCGCCACCCCCGCACCGCCCACCAGCGTGCTCACCGGCAGCAGCCACGGCATGGCCCACCGGTCGGTGAGCGCCCCGAACAGCGGCTGTACGACGGACGACAGCAGCGAGGCCGCCAGGACGACACCGGAGGCGGCGGCGTAGCCGTAGGCCCGTTCCGAGACGAGGAACGGCACCAGCGCGGCCACCGCTCCCTGGTAGATGTCCACGCAGGCGTGTCCCAGGGACATCAGCGCGATGGGCCTGCGGTGTGCGGTGGTCCGTTTCGTGGTGCGTTTCGTCGACACCCTTCGATGGTGGCGATGCCACCGGGTGTCGCGCTTCCGATCATCCGCCGCGCTGTCCCGGAAACCCGCCAGGCGCTCCGCTGGAAGTGCCCCGGCCTGCCGTCGATCGTCTGCGGCTCCGTCGTGGCGGGGCGCGCCCCGCCACGACGGAGCCGCACATTGACACAGCCCCGGGCCCCTTCAGGGCGGTGGGTCCCGGGCCGGGTCCGCGCGTCTCCTCGTCTTCGCGTCTCCGAGCTGGGCTCAGCTCAGCTCGGCCAGGGCCGTGCGGACGGCCGCCAGGTCCTGGTCCGAGGCCAGACCGGCGTGGTACAGGCGGAGCTCGTCCGCGCCCAGCTCCACCGCGTGGGCCGCGTCCCGGGCCAGCGTCGCCGGGCTGCCGCCCATCCCCGCCACCACCGTGAAGTTGGCGGCGAGCACGGTCCGTTCGGTCCGGTGCGGGACGAACGGCGGCAGGACCCCGGAGCGCGCTGCCTCGCCCCCCGTGCACGGCAGTACCACCCCGTCGGCCTGGGCCAGCACATCGGCCGGATCCACGCCCACGTTGGCGCCGAGCCTGTGGGGGGCCGGGTCGGCGTGCAGCAGGACCTGGAAGTCCTCGTCCGCCGCGGCCCTTACGGCGGCCACGGCCTCGGCCCGCAGACCACTCGCGATCCGGTCGCGCCAGGCCGCGAAGAGCGCGGCGTGGTCGGCCCCGAGCAGCTTCTCGACCTCGGCCCACTCCCCCGCGCGGTCACCGCCGTCCGCGGTCGTCTCGCCCGCCCACACCGGCCGCAGGGCCCGCACGACGAGCTCGCGCAGCTCCTCGGGGTCGGCGCCCAGCTCGGCGTAGCCCGCCTCGCAGCTCTCGCAGAAGCACAGCGACATCAGATACTGGCCGGCGCCGCCCAGCGGCACCCCGCCGATCTTGTCGTGGGCGTGCAGATGGGCCAGCCCGTACCAGCCGCAGGACTCCAGCTCGGTGCCGCGGGCGCCGGGCCGTACGGCGGCCTCGGCGGCCAGGTCCACCAGATAGCCGCGCACCTCGGGGCGGGCGATGCACGGCGCCCACGGGTAGCGGTCGCCATAGGCGTTGCGCACGGCGATCCGCGGATGCTCCTCGCCCAGCCGGGTGTTGTGCGCGAGCACCACCCAGGCGTGGACCTCGAGACCGGCGTCGGCCAGCGCGGCGGCCGCCTCGCCGTACGGGTCGTCGCCCGGCACCCACGACTGCTCGTACGGCCGCAGCTCGCGCCCCTGCCAGCGCTCGGCGCTCGGCGGGTAGAGCACGGCCGCGTGGCGGGCGGTGACGATGCGGTGGCCGGGGTGGCGCGGGGTCAGGGCCCGGGTGGAGTGGTAGGCGGAGGCCAGCGTCACCTGCTGGACGCCGAGGTCAGCGATGCGGCGCGCGGCGTCCGGGTCCCCGACGACGTCCCAGGGGTAGACGAAGGCGGAAGCCTTCACCGCCCCTCCCCGTCCCCGTTCCCGTTCTTGTCTCCGTCCCCTTCCCCGTCCCCGACCAGCGCCATGCCGCGTTCGATCAGCTCGGCCAGCTCCTTGACGTGGGCGGGGCTGGGCTCGCTCAGCGGCGGGCGCACCTCGCCGACGTCCAGCCCGCGCAGCCGGACCCCCGCCTTGACCAGCGACACCGCATAGCCGCGGCCCTGGTTGCGGAGCTCGACCAGCGGCCGGTAGAAGCCGTCCAGCAGCTTGTTGGCGGTCTCGTCGTCGCCCGTCATGAGCGCCTTGTGGAAGGCGAGGGCGACCTCGGGGACGAAGCAGAAGACGGCCGAGGAGTAGAGCGTCACGCCGATGCCGCGGTAGGCGAGGCCGGTCAGCTCGGCGGTCGGCAGCCCGTTGAAGTAGCGGAAGTCCTCGTCGGGGGCGTCCGCCCGCACCGCGCTCACGACGCGCTGCATCAGGTCGAGGTCGCCGATGCCGTCCTTGAGGCCGATGATGCCGGGCACCTTGGCGAGCCGGGCCACGGAGTCCGGGGTCAGGACGGCGTTGTCCCGCTGGTAGACGATGATGTCGAGGTCGGTCGCGCCCGCGAGGGCGCTGTAGTGGCGGATCAGCCCCTCCTGATCGGCCACGACCAGATACGGCGGCATGGCGAGCAGCCCGTCCGCACCGGCCCGCTCGGCCAGCTTGGCGTACTGGATCGCCAGCGCGGTCCCGTACCCGGCGCCCGCGACCACCGGCACCCGCCCGGCGGCCTCCTCCACGGCGACCGCGACGCAGTCGTGGAACTCCTCGGGCGTCAGGGCGTGGAACTCGCCCGTGCCGCAGCACGCGAAGACGGCGCCCGCTCCCGCCTCGATCCCGGCGCGGACGTGCGCGCGATAGATCTCCAGGTCCAGGGCGCCATCGGGACCGTAGGCGGTCACGGGGAAGAACAGCAGTCCGTCAAGGCGCTCGGCGAGTGAGGCTGAGGTCACGGGCTTCTCCCTGTCGTGTACACCGACCCGCCGTCACCCACCGACGCAGTGTGCACGTTTCTGATCGTCATCTACATTCGTGAACAAGTTCACCGTAAGGCAGCCATCGCCCGCCGGTCAAGGGCGCCAACGGGGTGACGCCACTCACCCGACGGTGAATTCCCTGGCAACGCGCCACCCTTGACGGCCCATGCGCCGATCCTTACGGTGTCCATGAATCTGAACCACATACATGAATAAAAACCCCCTACGCAAGAGCCCTCTGCGCGACAACCCCATAACGCGATACCCCTACGGAGGATCCGCCCATGCCCGCTCCCCGCACCGTCCTCCTCACCGGCGCCGCCGGCGGCATGGGCACCTTGATGCGCGAGCTGCTGCCGCCGTACGGATACCAGCTGCGGCTGCTCGACCAGCTCCCCATCGAGGGCGAGCCGGACGCGATCACCGCGGACCTGTCCGACCGGGACGCCCTGCGCGAGGCCGTGCGGGGCGTTGACGCGATCATCCATCTCGCGGGTATCTCCCTGGAAGCCCCGTTCGAGAAGATCCTGCGGGCCAATATCGAGGGCACGTACAACGTGTACGAGGCGGCCCGCGAGGCCGGGGTCCGCCGGATCGTCTTCGCCTCCAGCAACCACGCCGTGGGCTTCACCCCGCGCCCGGTGGGCGACGACCCGCTCATCCCGCTCGACACCCCGCGCCGCCCCGACACCTACTACGGGCTGTCCAAGGCGTTCGGCGAGGACCTGGCCTCCTTCTACTGGGACAAGCACGGCATCGAGACGGTCGCCATCCGCATCGGCTCCTGCTTCCCCGAGCCGACGACGGTCCGCATGCTGTCCATCTGGATGAGCCCGGCGGACGGCGCCCGGCTCCTCCACGCCGCCCTCACGGCGGAGAACGTGGGCTTCACGACGGTCTACGGCAGCTCGGCCAACACCCGCCTGTGGTGGGACCTCTCCTCGGCCCGCGCCCTGGGGTACGAGCCGAGGGACGACTCCGAGCCGTACGCCGCGAAGCTGATCGCCGAACAGGGCGAACTGGAGCCGGGCAACCCCGACCACGAGTACCTCGGCGGCGCGTTCTGCACCAACCCGCCCATCTGGCCGCGCTGACGCGTTCGGGCGCGACCCTGGCACCCGAGCACCGGAGCCGCCATCGGGCCCCGCCCCCCACCGGCCGGGGCTCAGCCCGCCGTCTTGGCCCACTCCTCCACCGTCGTGACCTCGGCCTGCGACGGAAACACCTTCTCGATGAGCAGCCGGTGGACCTCCGGGTCCGGGTCGTAGCAGGCGTCGGACAGGACCGTGAGCCGGAAGTCGAGGTCGGCGGCCTGGCGCAGGGTGGACAGGACGACGCCGCCGGTCGCGACGCCGGTCAGGACGAGATGGGTGATCTCGCCGGACCGCAGCACCACGTCCAGGTCGCTGCCGGCGAACGCGCTGACCCGCCGCTTGGTGACCACGACCTCGTCCGGCCGGGGCGCCACACCGGCATGGATGGCGATCTTGGGGTCGTCCTCGGTGTAGAGACCCGGCGGCAGGGAGCCCATGATCTTGTTGCGGGCCGAGGCCTCGGGACGGCCGGAGCGGAAGCCGACGACGACATACACGACGGGGATCCCGGCGTTACGGGCCGCGTCGACCGCACGGCTCACGCGCTCCACATAGCCGGGGTCCTGGACGCGGGCCACGATGCCCTCCTGGACGTCCATCACGAGCAGAGCCGTCTTGTTCGCGTTCATGTTCATGAGGCCTTTCGTTGCGCGGAAGAGGAGTCGTCCGAACCGATACGGCCCAGCGAGCGGTCCACGAGCGTCAGCGCCAGACACAGACCGGTGATGGCGAGCATGAACCAGGCCAGGCCGTGCAGCCCGCCGGTGTCGGCGCGGGCGCCGAAGAAGGCGCCGTTGGCGCTGGAGGCGACGATCGCGCCGAGGTAGAAGAAGGTGCGGAGCAGCCCCGCCGAGGAGCCCATCCGCTCCGGATCGGCCTGGTGGTAGACCGCGTTCTGCAGGGCGAGGTTCATCAGCCCCTGCGGTACGCCGAAGACGAGCGCGACGACGATCAGCGGCCATATCGCGCTGTCCGGCTGGAGCGGGAGCAGCAGGGCGCAGCCGACGATCTGCGCCACGGCCCCCACCAGCAGCTTGCCGCGCACGGCGGCGCGGCGGCCGGTGGCCGTGGACACCGCGATGCCGGTCAGGAACAGGGGCAGTTGGGCGAGCCCCGCCTGTGAGGCCGTCAGCCCCCGGCCGTCCTGGAGCCACTGGGTGTAGCCGTACAGAAAGACGTACGAGACGACGGAGACGAGGAGCGCGCGGGCGTAGGTGAGCAGCAGGGGCGGATTGCCGCCGAACACCCGCAGATCGATGAACGGCTCCGCCGCCCGCAGCTCCCGCACCGCGAACCCGGCCGCCGCCACCGCCATCAGCAACGGCAGGTACCACCGGTCGGCCCGGGGCTCCATCAGGAACAGCAGCAGCGAGACGAGCATCGCGGCGAACAGCCCCATGCCGATCAGATCCAGCCGGACACGCTCATCGGTGCGCTCCGCCAGGGGCCGCTCCTTCGGCAGACGCCATACGCCGAGGATCAGACCGGCCGCCGCAAGCGGGATGTTGACGGCGAACGTGGTGCGCCAGCCGCCCAGCCCGATCAGCAGTCCGCCCAGGGGCGGTCCGATGACCGCGATGGTCTGACTGGCGACCGCGAGCGTGGCGAGGACCCCGGCGGGGCTCTCCTGGCCGGTCCGCCGGGCCTCCCCGCGGATGAGGTACATCGAGGCCGGATAGCCCGCGCAGGTGCCGAACCCGAGCACCACCCGCGCGACGACCAGCGTCCCCAGGTTCGGGGCGAGCAGACCGATCAGCCCCGCGATCCCCGTCAGCGTCGCCCCGGCGAGGAAGAGGCGGCGCGGCCCGTAGAGGTCGATCAGCCGGCCCATGACCGGCTGGCCTATCGAGGTGGCCAGATAGAGCGCGGAGACCAGCCAGGCCGTCTGCGACGGCGGTGCCCCGAACGCGGCGCCGATCGGCACCAGCGACACGGAGATGATGGAGGAGTTGACCGGGTTCAGTACCGAACCCAGGATCATCGGCGCGAGGAGCTTACGGTCGAAGGCGCCCCGCGCGGTGGTTTTGGTCTTTCGCCGTACGAGCCGCTCGATCATGCGCGGCTGAGCCGGTCCAGCAGGGCCAGCGCCTCGAGGATGGTCTCCCGTTCCGCTTCCGTATAGCCGGCCTCCAGGGCCTGGGCGAGCCATTCCTCGCCCGCCCGCCGCTTGTCGTCCAGGAACGCGCTGCCGGTGTCGCTCACCGAGACCAGCTGCCGCCGACCGTCGTCGGGATCGGGGCGCCGCTGGATCAGCCCGCGCTGGTCCAGCACGGCGAGCGTGGCCGCCATCGACTGCGGCCGTACGCGCTCGGCCGCCGCCAGCGCGCTGGCCGAGGCGGGGCCCTCCTTGCTGAGCCTGCTGAGCGCGGACGTCTGCGAGGGGGTGAGCTCCTCGAGGTCGTACGTCTCCTTGATCCGCCGCCGCAGCCGACCGACTACGACACGGATCTCATGCGCGGCGCGCACGGCGGACGCGGACATGCCGCCAGGGGTCTCTGCCATGCCCCTCACGGTAATTTCTTCAGCCCAGCCTGTCCAGTTAAAACTGAACAGACTGGACTGCCTATCTACCCGGCTATGAGGCGAAGGCGTCGACCCCTGTCAGCTCGGCCGACAGCGCCCACAGCCGCGCCGCCCGCTCCGGGTCGGTGGCCCAGGCGCTCACCCCGCCGCCCAGTTCGGTGCCCTCCGGCGCCGGCTCGGCGATGTCGCAGTCCTCGCAGTACACACCGCCCATGCCCGCGAGCCGCGGCGAGGTCGCCGCCCAGACCTGGGTGGCCGCACCCTCCTCGGGCGTCTTCCAGCCGACGTTGGTGGGGCTGGTGTCGATCGTCTCGGTCAGCTCCGCCAGTTCCTCCGGGGACATATGGCGGCCCAGCTGAGTGGCGATCGTGCCGGGGTGCACGGAGAACGCCCGCACACCGGCGTTCCGCCCCTGCGCGTCGAGGTGCAGCGCGAACAGGGCGTTGGCGGTCTTGGCCTGCCCGTACGCCTGCCACTTGTCGTAGGCGTGCCGCTCGAAGTGCGGGTCGTCCCAGTGGACGTCCGAGAGCTGGTGCCCATTGGAGGAGACGGACACCACGCGTGCGCCGCTCCGGGCGATGGCGGGCCACAGCCGGTTGGTCAGGGCGTAGTGCCCCAGGTGGTTGATGGCGAACTGGGCTTCCCAGCCGGGACCCACCCGGGTTTCGGGCGCGGCCATGATCCCGGCGTTGTTGATCAGAATGTCGATACCGCGACCGGACGCGAGGAACTCCTCCGCGAAGGCCCGGACGCTGTCCAGGTCCGCGAGATCCAGCTCGGCGACCTCCACGCCCTCGATCCCGCCGAGCGCTTCGACGGCGGTCGAACGCCGCCGCGCGGGCACGACGACATGGGCACCCGCACCGGCGAGGGCCCGCGTCGTCTCCAGCCCGAGCCCCGAATAACCGCCGGTCACGAGCGCGAGCTTCCCGGACAGGTCGATGCCCGTGAGAACGTCGCTCGTCGTACTGCGCACCCCGAAACCGGAGCCGATCGCATGCTGTTGGGTCGTCATGCGGGGAACGTACGGTTTCGAGCGCGCTCAAGGTCAAACCACGCGCTGGAGCGACGCGCCCGGGTCAGGCTGCCCGGGCCCGCTCCAGCGCCCGCAGGGCCAGCTCACGCGCGGTGCCGACCGGATCGCCGACCACCGAGAGACCGGTCAGCACCGTGGCCCCCTCGTGGAGCAGCAGCAGCTCGTCCGCCGGCTCGTCGGGGGCCGCCACGCCCGCCTCCTCGCACAGCTGCCGCAGATAGCCCCGCAGCCAGCGCTTCTGGTCGGCGATCACCTGCCGCGCCGGATGCCCGGCGTCCGGCAGTTCGGCCGCCGCGTTGACGAAGCCGCAGCCGCGCGGGTTCTCGCGGCGCACCCACTCGGCGAGCGCGTCGAACGTGGCGAGGGCACGATCCGCCGGGGGCGACTTCTCGACCTCGGCGGTGAGCCACGCCCGCCACCGCTCATCGCGCTCCCGCAGATACGCGGCGACCAGCGCCTCCTTGGAGCCGAAGCGGTCGTACAGCGTCTTCTTGGTGACTCCGGCGCGCTTGGCGATCAGGTCCACTCCGACCGCGTGGATCCCCTGCCCGTAGAACAGCTCGGCGGCGGTGTCGAGGATGCGGCGCGCGGCGGGGGTGAGCGCTTCCATGCCGTGATCACCTCCGGGTGAAGGGTTGACGCGTATACCGATCTGTTTAGTCTAGTGGGCGAGGGAGTAAACAGACCGGTATACCCGGAACGGATCCGGAACCCCAACCCAGAACGAGGAACGCCCCATGCCCGTCAGCGCCGCCGTCACCGCCATCGGCCTCGTCGTGATGTGGAGCTCCGGCTTCATCGGAGCCGAGCTCGGCACCCGGGAGGCCGCCGCCGACACCCTGCTGATGTGGCGCTTCCTCGCGGCGGCGGCGGTCCTGGGCGGCGCCTGGGCGCTGCTGAGGCGCCGCAGGCCGCGCCCGCGCGCCGTGGCCGAGCAGGCGGTGATCGGCGCGCTTTCGCAGGGCGGCTATCTCGGCGGGATCGTCTGGGCGGTCGGGCTCGGCGTGCCGTCCGGCACCGCCGCGCTGATCGCCGCGTTGCAGCCGCTCGCGGCGGGCGCGCTGGCCGGGCGCCTGCTGGGGGAGACGGTGAGCCCGCGCCAGTGGGCGGGGCTGGCCATCGGCCTCGGCGGGGTCGCGCTCGTCGTCCAGGGCGATCTGTCGGCGGGCCCGGCCGCCCCGGCGTGGGCGTACGGGCTGCCCTTCGCCGCCATGGCGGCGCTGCTGGCCGCGAGCTTCCTGGAACGCAGGGTGCGGGCGCCGCTCGACCCCGTGGACGCCATACCGCTGCACTGTCTCGTGAGCGCCGTGCTGTTCACCGGGGTCGCCGTGGCCGGAGGCCATGCGGCGCCCCCGGCGGGCGGGGGCTTCTGGGCCGCGGTGGCCTGGACGGTGCTGCTCTCCACGGTCGGCGGCTACGGCTTCTACTGGCTGAGCCTGCGCCGCAACGGCGTCACCCGCACCAGCGCGCTGATCTACCTCACGCCCCCGACCACGCTGGTGTGGGCGTACGCGATGTTCGGGGACGCGCCCGGCTGGACGGCGCTCGCGGGCATGGCGGTGTGCGTGATCGGGGTGACGGCGGCCACCGCGCGCCGCCGCCCCGACCGGTCGGCGCGGCTCGCGGAGGATCCAGTCCGTGATCGAGCGGTGCCGCGGCTTCCAACCGGGCCGACCGCGCCGGGACAGGGCCCAGCAGAAGTCACTCCGCAGGTCAAGGAACCGTAAAGCGGGGACGTTCGTTACCCCGGGCATGACCGCTATGACACCCGGCTCGAACCTCCCCCTCTCCGTCGCGCGCGTGGCGGTTGACGTCACCGCTCCGGTGCGGCTCGACGTATCGGGCCTGCTGCTCACCGCCGACGGCAAAGTGCGTTCCGACGACGACTTCGTCTTCTACAACCAGCCCACCGGACCGGGCGTGACCCACCGCGCCGGGGCGGCGGGCGCGGGCGACACCATCACGGTGGACACCGCCGCCGTCCCCGCCGATATCGAGAAGATCGTGGTGACCGCGAGCCTGGACGCCCCCGGGGCGACGTTCGCGGGCACCGAGCCGACCGCCACCGTGCGCGGCGCCGACGACGGCGCGGTGATCGCCACGTTCACCCCGCCGCGGCTGGGCAACGAGACCGCGCTGGTGGTCGTGGAGGTGTACCGGCGCAATGGGGCGTGGAAGGTGCGCGCGGTCGGGCAGGGGTATGCCAACGGTCTGGCGGGCATCGCCACCGACTTCGGCGTGACGGTCGAGGAGCCCGCCGCCCCGGCCGCCCCCGTCACCCCCGCCGCCCAGACGCCGCCCCCGCCGAGCGGTCCGCCCGCCGGTTTCCAGCCCCCGCCGCCCATGCCGACCGCACCCCCGGCCGCGGCGCCCGCCGCCGCACCGGCCCCGGCCACCGGGAAGATCAACCTGGACAAGGGCCGGGTCAGCCTGCAGAAGAACCAGACGGTGTCCCTGGTCAAGGGCGGCCGCCCGGTGCTCAGCTCGGTGCGGATGGGCCTGGGCTGGGAGCCCGCCTTCCGCGGCAAGGACATCGACCTGGACGCGTCCGTGATCGCCTTCGGTGTCGACCGCAAGAAGATCGACGCCTGTTTCTTCGGCAAGCTGGCCATCCTCAACGGCGCCATCCAGCACTCCGGCGACAACCTCACCGGTGAGGGCGGGGGCGACGACGAGTCCATCACCGTCCACCTCGGCGGCCTCCCGCCCGAGGTCACCGGCCTGGTCTTCACGGTCAACTCCTTCTCCGGCCAGAAGTTCACCGATGTGGCCAAGGCGTACTGCCGCCTGCTCGACGCCCAGAGCGGCGAGGAGCTGGTCCGCTTCGACCTCACCCACGCCGAGCCGCGCACGGGCGTGATGATGGCGAAGCTGATCAAGCAGTTCTCGGGCGAGTGGGAGATGACCGCGATGGGCGAGTACGTGGACTCGCGCACCGTCCGGGGCATGGCCAAGCCCGCCGGCAAGGCCCTGTGAGTTACGGCCGGGGAGCGGCAAGCGGCCGCGGACGTCTGGTCCGCGGCCGAAGGCCGGGAGTCCCGTTGTCGCGTCACCGCGGATGCGCCGCCCATGCCCTCGGCTCGGCCTGCGGTCAACGCGATGGCGTTGCGGCCGGTACGGAAGCGGCAGCCGGGCCGGGGCCGGAGTCGCCGGACAGCCCCGCCACGCGGGCCAGGCGGCGGTAGGAGTCCAGGAGGGCGTCGCGGTCGTAGGTGCTCGTCGTGACCAGCACCTCGTCGGCGTCGCTGCGCCCGATCAGCTCCTCGAGCGCGGCGGCGACCTCGTCCTCCGTGCCGTACAGCTGGCCGCGCAGGCCCCGCTCGTAGAAGCCGCGCTCCTTCTCGGTCATCTCCCGGGCCTCGATCTCCGAGGCCGGGGCCAGGGGCGGGAAGACGCCGTGGGTGCGGGAGTGGGCCATCGACCATGCCTCGGGGAGCAGCAGTCCGCGGGCCTCCTCCGTGGTGCCGGCGACCGCGACATTGCCCGAGACGACGACGTACGGAGCGGAGGACCACGCCGAGGGGCGGAAGCCCGCGCGGTAGCGGTCGATCGCCCGCAGCATCTCGTCCCGGCCCCGCAGATCGCCGATCACCAGGGAGAGTCCGGCCCGCGCCGCCAGGTCCGCGCCGGCGCCGGTGGCCAGGACGAAGACGGGCGGCCGCAGCCCCTCCGCCGGGTGGGCGTGGACCTGGGGGTGGGCGTCCTGCTCGCCGGTGAACCAGCCCAGCAGCTCGTCCAGTTGGGCGCCGAAGTCCCGCGCGGCGTCCTTCTCGGCGCCCAGGGCGCGCCGGATGCCGTCGGTGAAGCCGACGGAGCGGCCCAGGCCCATGTCGATCCGGCCCGGGAAGAGGGATTCGAGCACCCCGAACTGCTCCGCCACGACCATCGGTCGGTGGTTCGGCAGCATCACGCCGCCCGTGCCCACGCGGATGCGGACCGTCGCCGCCGCGACGGCGGACGCCAGCACCGTGGGCGCCGAACCGGCGACGCCGGGCACGCTGTGGTGCTCGGAGACCCAGAAGCGGTGGTAGCCGAGCGCCTCGGCGGCCTGCGCGAACCGTACGGTGTCGCGCAGCGCCTGCGACCGCTCCCGCCCCTGACGGGTGCGGGAGCGGTCCAGGATGGAGAAGGGGGTGGTGCGCAGGCGTGAGGTCACACTCACGTCAACGCGTGCCCCGGCCGGGACGATTCCCCGGCCGCGCTCGGCGTCAGCCCCCGGCCGGGCTCGGCGTCAGCCCCCGGGCCGGGCTCGGCGTCAGCCCCCCGTTCTCGCTCGGCGTCAGCGCTGGCGGCGCCAGGGGCCGGTGATCGCGAGCATGATGCCCGGCACCTGGATGTTGGCGTACAGCGTCGAGCCGTCGGGCGAGAAGACCACACCGGTGAACTCGCTGAACTCCGGCTCCTCCGCGCTGCCGATGTTCAGGTCGTTGCGCGCGATCGGGTACGTCCGGCCGTCCTCGGTGGCGCCGAAGAGGTGCTGGATGCCCTCGCCGTCCTCGGCGATGACCAGACCGCCGTACGGCGAGACCGTGATGTTGTCCGGGCCGTCGAAGGCGCCGTCCTTCGACGGGTCGGGGTTGACGCCCAGCAGCACCTTGAGGGTGAGGGTGCGGCGCTTGGGGTCGTAGAACCAGACCTGGCCGTCGTGCTGGACCGGGCTCTCCTCACGGGCGTACGAGGAGACGATGTACGCGCCGCCGTCCGCCCACCACATGCCCTCCAGCTTGCGGGCCCGGGTGATCTGGCCGTCGGCGAACTGCTTGCGCACCGGCACGGACTTCGCGTCGCGGTCCGGCACCGGCTCCCAGTCCACGCCGTAGACCGTGCCGATCTTGGTGGCGCGGGACAGGTCGTCCACGAAGTTGCCGCCCGAGTCGTAGCACTTGGGGGCCTGGAGCTCGCCCGCGTCGTCGGCCAGCGTGGCCAGCTTGCCGCGCCCGTGCTGGAAGCCCTTCGGCGGAACCCAGCGGTAGAGCAGGCCGTTCGGCTTGGAGGCGTCCTCGGTGAGGTAGAGGTGGCCGCTCTTGGGGTCCACGACGACGGCCTCGTGGGCGTACCGGCCCAGGGCCTTGATCGGCTTCGGGCCGCGGTTGGCCTTGCGGTCGTGCGGGTCGACCTCGAAGACGTAGCCGTGGTCCTTGGTCATGCCGTTCTGACCGGCCTTGTCCTCGGTCTCCTCGCAGGTCAGCCAGGTGCCCCAGGGCGTGCGGCCACCGGCGCAGTTGGTGGAGGTGCCCGCGATGCCGACCCACTCGGTGACGTGGTCGCCGTGCTTGGAGACCTCGACGACGGTGCAGCCGCCGGAGGCCGCCGGGTCGTAGACCAGGCCCTCGGTCAGCGGGACCGGGTGCGGCCACTTGCTGCGGGGGCCGCTCAGCTCGTGATTGTTGACCAGCAGCGTCGCACCGCGCGAGCCCTCGAAGGTGGCGGTGCCGTCGTGGTTGGACGGGGTGGACTCGCCGGACTCCAGCTTCGTCTCACCGGTGCGGGTGATGATCTTGTAGCGAAAGCCCTCGGGGAGGGCCAGGATGCCCTTGGGGTCCGCGATGAGCGGGCCGTAGCCGAGCGACGAGCCGCCGTGGCCCGCGGTGCCCGCGACGCCCTCCTCGGTCGCCTCAGCGGCGAGCGCGCCGGGTGCGGTGGCGAGCACCCCCGCGCTTCCGACCAGGGCGAGCCCGGCCCCGGTGTACGCGGAACGCCTCGCGAAGTCTCTTCGGCTGAGCGACATGTCTTCTCCCCAACGCAGGATGGTGTCCTCCGGACTGCGGCCATACGCTCCCGTCCCTGGCCGAACATCAGTTGAACGGCACGCGACATCAACGGACGAATGGCCGCCGATCCCTTATACGGCGGGGAAAGAGTTACGGCTCTGCGCGGCGCTCAACTTTCCGGCCGACGGACGCCGCGGGCCCTCACGGCGCGCCCCCGGGACGAGACCGGCCCCGCCCACACCCGCGCCCGCACCCGGGCCGCACCCGCACCCGGGCGTGCCCGACGGATCTTTCCCCTCCCCGCCCCTTCCCGATACCAGGGGCATTGCCCCTGGACCCCGAGTCTGAGGCAGAGCCCTGCCACGCGGCGGAGCCGCATATCGGTACTGCGGGAAGGGGCGGGGAGGGGAGCAGCCCGCCGCAGGCGTCCTCCCGCGCGGCGGGGGAGGCGAGACGCCGGCGGCTGTCGGGGTGCGGTTATGCCCTTGAGCGGGCCTTGAAGGCGGCCTTGCGAGCCTCCTTGGCGGCCTTCTTGTCCGGATGCAGGCGGCCCATCGCCTCCAGCACGTCCGCCGTCGCCGGGTGGTCCACCCGCCAGGCCGAGTCGAAGAAGCTGCCGGACTGGTCCACCAGACCCCGTACCAGGTCACGCAGTTCCGCCGAGTCGCCCTCGGAGGCGAGCTGGGCCGCGAGGGTGTCCACGGTGAGCCAGAAGACCATCTCCTCCGACGGCTCCGGCACGCCCACCACCCCGCGCTCGGCCAGCCAGACCCGGGCCAGCCCGCCCAGGTGGCGGTCGTCGAGCACCTCGCGCAGGGCGGGCTCGGCCTCGGGCCCGGCCAGCGAGAGCGTCTGCTGGCAGGTGAGGCGGCGCAGCGGCGCGTCCTCGTCGTCGCCGCGGGCGGCGGCCAGCAGCTCGCGGGCGGCCTCCTCGGGCGTACGGCGGGCCAGCCACTGCTCGGCCTCGGCCTGCGCGGCGGGCTCGGGGTGGCCGGGGAGGGCGCCCAGCAGGATGTCGGCGCCCCTGTCGGCAAGGTCGCCCACGGCCGGGGCGTCGATGCCCGCCTCGAGCATCCGGGCCCGTACGGCGTAGACGCCGAGCGGGGTGAGCCGCACCATGCCGTAGCGGGAGACGTCCTCGTCCTCGAGCTCCTGGGCCGTCTCGGGCTCCTGGATCCGGCCCTCGCCGTCGACCTCCTGGATCAGCGCCTCGTCCACCGGCTGGTAGTCGACCAGGCCCGTCGGGGCGAGCAGCCGGAACTGGTCGTCCAGCCGCACCATCGCCTCGGAGACCTCTTCGAGGATGTCGTCGGTGGGCTCGTCCATGTCCTCGGGGATGATCATGGAGGCGACCAGCGCGGGCAGCGGTACGGGGGCCGTGGCGGCCTCCTCGTCCAGGGCGGTCAGCAGATAGAGGTTGCCCAGCACCCCGTCGAGGAACTCGGCCTCCTCCTCCGGGTCCCAGTCGAGCGCGTCGAGGTCGAGCTCACCGCCATCGCCGATCTGGGCGGCGATGTCGCTCAGATCGGGGGCGGCGGCGTCGGCCAGCACCGTCTCGAAACCGTCGAGCCAGATGTCCAGGATGTCGCGGGGGCCGCCCCCGGTGATCAGCCGCAGCTCCTCGCCGCTGGTCGCGACGGCGGAGAACTCGTCCTCGGCCGTCGCCTCGCCCTCCGCGTCACCACCGGCACCATCGCCGTCGCCGTCGGCCCCGGTCGGCTCCTCGATCTCGACCAGCCCGGTGTCCACCGCCAGCTGCCACGCCTGCGCCACGTAAAGCGGCCCGTCCTCGTCCTCCGTGAGCCCCAGCAGCTCGGTCGCCTCCCGCAGCTCCCCCTCCGGCAGCGCCCCGCCCGACGCCACCGGCTTCCCCTGCTCGGCCCAGCGGGCGAGCCGGACCGCGCGGGCGAGCAGCGGCGCGGCGAGTGCGTCCCGCGCGAGTTCCGCGTCGGTGCGAAGCCGCACGGGCGGCATGGTGGGGCGCTCTTCTGGCATGGGCGGACGTCACTCCTCGAGGGCACGGAAGTCGCGGGCGCGGAGGTCGCGGGCGCGAATGCGGGGCTATGCGGCTGTACGGCTATGGGGCTGTGGCGCCATGGGTCCACGGGACCGTGGAGCCATGGGGGTACGGCGATGCGGGTGTACCGGCGCGGGTGCGCGGATACGGCCCGGACCCCAGCGTAGACGGAACGGGACGGCACTTTCGTCCCGATGTGGTCTGCGCCCCCTCCCGTGCCACATCCCGCGCCCCCTCACGTGCCGCATACGGTGCCGTATCCCGCGCCACGGCATGCGGTGAATCCAGCCGGCGGACTGAAGGGAACCGGCCACGGCGAGGGGTGGGGGGCGGCCCTCGTTCATGTCTCCGTCCCGTTTCCGCCATGCCCGGGCCACCCGTCCTCCCTTGACAACTTCCCTGGCGACGAAAGAGATTGACGCGCGTAGAGGCAGATTCCTCGCCGTTCACTCCTTTCCGGAGGCTCCGCCATGTCCCTTCGCGCCCCGCGCGGACCCGTCGCCCTCACCGCCGTCGCCGCCTCGGCCCTCGCGGCCGGGCTGCTCGCCGTGCCCTCGTCGGCCTCCGCCGCCGAGGTCCGCATCCATGACATCCAGGGCAGCACCCGGATATCCCCGCTCGCCGGACAGCAGGTGAGCGACGTCCCCGGCACGGTCACGGCGATACGCGCCTTCGGCTCCTCGCGCGGCTTCTGGATCCAGGACACCCAGCCCGACAAGGACGCGGCCACCAGCGAGGCGATCTTCGTCTTCACCGGGTCGACCACGCCCTCGGTCGCCGTGGGCGACTCGGTGCTGGTCTCCGGGACGGTGTCCGAGTACTACCCGGGCGGCAAGGACGCCGGTGGGCAGTCGCTCACCGAGCTCTCCAAGGCGACCTGGACGGTCCGGTCCTCCGGCAACGCGCTGCCCGCCGCCTACCGGCTCAACCCCTCCACGATCCCCGACCGCTACGCCCCGGACGCCGGTGGCGACCCCATCGAGGGGCTGGCGCTGCGGCCGCGCTCCTACGCCCTGGACCGCTACGAGTCGCTGGAGGGCATGCGGGTCTCGGTCGAGAACGCCCCCGTGGTCGGCGCGACCAACACCTACAAGGAGCTGTGGGTCACCGCCGAGCCCCACCACCGGCGCACCGCGCGCGGCGGCGCCCTCTACAGCTCGTACCGCGACCCGAACGCGGGCCGGGTGAAGGTGGTCTCGCTCCTCCCCTACGCCCAGCACCCCTTCCCCGTGGCGGACGTCGGCGACGCGCTGACCGGCACCACGGCCGGGCCGCTGGACTACGACAACTTCGGCGGCTACACGATCGCGGCCACCGCGATGGGCGAACTGGCCGACCACGGCCCGCAGCGGGAGACCACCCGCAAGCAGAAGGCGGACGAACTCTCCATCGCCACCTACAACGTGGAGAACCTCTCCCCCAAGACCGCCCAGTCGAAGTTCGACCGGCTGGCCACCGGCCTCGTGGAGCACCTCGCCTCGCCGGACATCGTCGCCCTGGAGGAGGTCCAGGACGACAACGGCGCGACGAACGACTCGGTGGTCAGCGCCGACGCCACGCTGAAGAAGCTCACCGACGCCATCAAGGCGGCGGGCGGTCCCGCGTACCAATGGCGGCAGATCAACCCGGTGGACGACCAGGACGGCGGTGAGCCGGGCGGCAACATCCGCGTGGCGTTCCTCTACAACCCCGAGCGGGTCTCCTTCACCGACATCCCCGGCGGCGACTCCACCACCCCCGTCAAGGTCGAGGAGAAGGGCGGCAAGGCCACGCTGTCGGCCTCCCCCGGCCGTATCGACCCGGCGAACGGCGTCTGGAAGAACAGCCGCAAGCCGCTGGTCGGGCAGTTCTCCTTCCGGGGCCGCCCGGTCTTCGTGGTCGCGAACCACTTCAACTCCAAGGGCGGCGACCAGGGCCTGGACAGCCGCTTCCAGCCCCCGGCCCGCTCCTCGGAGACCCAGCGCACCGGGCAGGCCACGGCGGTCAACACCTTCGTCAAGGCGCTGCTGAACGCCGACCCGAAGGCGTCCGTGGTCGTCGCGGGCGACCTCAACGACTACCAGTTCTCGCCCGCGCTGGCCGACCTCACCGAGGGCGGTGTGCTGACGGACCTGGTGACCCGGCTGCCGGAGGACGAGCGCTACGGCTATGTCTACAACGGCAATTCGCAGGTGCTGGACCACATCCTGACCAGCCGCGCGCTGCGCCGCGCCGACTACGACATCGTGCACATCAACGCCGAGTTCTCGGACCAGTCCAGCGACCACGACCCGCAGGTGGTGCGAGTGCGCCCCTGAGTGGAGGTTGTGGGCAATCGTCACTCCCCCAGCTACCGCTGGGAGGTGCCCCCTGGCGGGACGGGTGGGCACAACACCACCCACCCGCCCGCACCCGGCGACGAAACCCAACGGGGGCGAACCCCGGCCAACTCAGTTGTGGCTGTGCAGCGCCTCGTTCAGCCCGCCCCAAGAACCGGTCCGGGGCAGCGCCTCCACCGTGCCGGTGATGGAGTTGCGGCGGAAGAGGAGGTTGTTGACGCCGGAGAGCTCCAGGGCCTTGGCGATCTTGCCGTCCGGGAGCGTGACGCGGGTGCCCGCCGTCACATACAGCCCCGCCTCGACGATGCAGTCGTCGCCGAGCGAGATGCCCAGGCCCGCCTCGGCGCCGAGCAGGCAGCGCTCGCCGATGGTGATCGTCTGCTTGCCGCCGCCGGAGAGGGTGCCCATGATCGAGGCACCGCCGCCGACGTCGGAGCCGTCGCCGACCACGACGCCCGCGCTGATCCGGCCCTCGACCATGGAGGTGCCGAGCGTTCCGGCGTTGAAGTTGACGAAGCCCTCGTGCATGACCGTGGTCCCGGAGGCGAGGTGGGCGCCGAGGCGGACCCGGTCGGCGTCGCCGATGCGGACGCCGGCGGGGACGACGTAGTCGGTCATCCGGGGGAACTTGTCGACACTGGTCACCGACAGCTGCAGCCCCTCGGCGCGGGCGGCGAGCCGGGCCCGCTCCACCTGGTCGGCGGCGACGGGGCCGAGCGAGGTCCAGGCGACGTTGGCCAGCAGGCCGAACTGGCCGTCCAGGCTCAGGCCGTGCGGCTTGACCAGGCGGTGGCTGAGCAGATGCAGCCGCAGATAGACGTCGTGCGCGTCCCCGGGCTTCTCGTCCAGCGAGGCGATGACCGTGCGGACGGCGACGACCTCGACGCCGCGCCGGGGGTCCGGTCCGACCGCCTTGAGGGCGGTCTCGCCCAGCAGCTGCGTGGTGCGCTCGGCGTCGAGCCGCTCGGTCCCGGCCGGGCCGGGCTCGGCGGTCAGCTCGGGGGCCGGGAACCAGGTGTCCAGGACGGTGCCGTCCTCGGTGAGGGTGGCGAGACCGGCGGCGACGGCGCCGGTGGGGGCGGTGGTGGGTGCATCGGTCATGGTCAGAACGCTAACCGGAGCCGGGCCCGGGAGGCGAACCGGTCTCAGCGAGCGGTCCCGGGCGGTCCGCCGTACGGTCTCAGCGAACGGGCGGTCCGCCGTACGGTCTCAGCGAGCGATCGGCCCGCCGTACGGTCTCAGCGAGCGGTCCCGGGCGGCCCGTCGCCGCCGTCCCCGCCCATGATCCGCGCCAGCGCCGCGCGGGTGTCCTCCCGGTCGTACGGGCGGTCCGCCAGCAGCACCTGCAAGGTCAGCCCGTCGATCAGAGCCACCACCGCGCGCGCCGTGGCCGCGTCGGGCACCAGTCGTGTCAGCATGCGGGCCATCTCGTCCAGGCACTCGGCGGCGAGCGGCCGCAGCCCCTCATGGCGCAGCGCGGCGAAGTACAGCTCGTACTCCAGCTCCAGTCGCGCCCGGTCGCCCGTGATCTGCTCCTCCAGCCACCGGGCCAGCTCGTCGGCGGGCGGTGCGGCCGGGTCGACGCCCTCCACCCAGCGTTCCACCTCCGCCAGCCACTCCGCGTTGATCTGGCGGAGCGCCGCGATCAGCAGGTCGTCGAGGGTCGCGAAGTGGTAGGTCGTCGAGCCCAGCGGCACATCGGCCGCGGCGGCCACGGCCCGGTGGCCGAGCCCCGCGATGCCGCGCTCGCGGACCACGGCGGCCGCGGCGTCGATGATCCGCTGCCGCCGCTCGGGGTCATAGCGGCGGCCCATCAGTGGGCGCCGTTCAGATTGAGCACCACCACCCCGGCGATGACCAGCAGCACCCCCAGCACCTTGGCGGCGGTCATCGCCTCCCCCAGGAAGAGCATGCCGATCGCGGCGATGACGGCGGTCCCGGCCCCGGACCATATGGCGTAGGCGGTGCTGACGGAGATGGACTTGAGCGTGTGGGCGAGCAGCACGAAGGAGAGCAGATAGCCCGCGCCGGTGGCCAGCGAGGGCCAGAGCCTGCTGAAGCCTTCGCTGTACTTCATCGAGGTGGTCGCCAGGATCTCGGCCAGGATGGCCCCGGAGAGCGTCACATATGCCATGCGTACGAGCGTACACAACGATGCGTACGGGCGTACACAACCGGTCCACCGCAGGGTTACGGACACGCGAACGGCCCCCGCGCCGAAGCGCGGGGGCCGCTCGAAAAGCCCTGGGAGGAGCTGTCAGACGTTGAAGCCGAGCGCGCGCAGCTGCTCACGCCCATCGTCGGTGATCTTGTCCGGGCCCCACGGCGGCATCCAGACCCAGTTGATCCGCAGCTCGTTGACGATGCCGTCGGTCGCGGACTTGGCCTGGTCCTCGATGACATCGGTCAGCGGACAGGCCGCCGAGGTGAGCGTCATGTCGATGGTGGCGATATTGCCGTCGTCGACATGGATGCCGTAGACCAGACCGAGGTTGACCACGTCGATGCCCAGCTCGGGGTCCACGACGTCGTACAGGGCCTCGCGGACCTCTTCCTCACTGGCGGGCTTGGTGGTGGTGGCGTTCTCAGTCATGCGGTCTTCCCTCCGGCGGTCTCGCCCAGCGCCTGCGCCGTGGCGTCCTTCCACGCCATCCAGCTCAGCAGGGCGCATTTCACCCGGGCCGGATACTTGGAGACACCGGCGAACGCGATCGCGTCCTCCAGCACCTCCTCCATCGCGTCGTCCGGCTCGGCCTTGCCCTTGGACTGCATCAGCTCCAGGAAGGTCTCCTGGATTCTGCGGGCCTCGGCCAGCTCCTTGCCCACCAGCAGCTCATTGAGGACCGAGGCGCTGGCCTGGCTGATGGAACAGCCCTGGCCCTCGTAGCTCACGTCCTCGATGGTGTCGCCGTCAAGCCGCACCCGGAGCGTGATCTCGTCACCGCAGGTGGGATTGACGTGGTGTACCTCTGCGTCGCCGTTCCTCAGCCCCCGGCCATGGGGGTTCTTGTAGTGGTCCAGGATCACGTCCTGGTACATCGAATCCAGCTTCACGCGGCACGCCCCTACCCGAAGAAGTTCCGTACGTGCTCCAGGCCCTCCACCAAGGCGTCGACCTCGGCCGGCGTGGAGTACAGATAGAACGACGCTCGGGTGGTCGCCGGAATTCCGTAGCGCAGGCATACGGGACGGGCGCAGTGGTGACCGACCCGGACCGCGATCCCCTGCTCGTCCAGCACCTGGCCCACGTCGTGGGGGTGGATGTCGCCGAGCGTGAAGGAGATCGTGGCACCGCGCTCCTCGGCCGTGGTGGGGCCGATGATGCGCAGGTCCGGCACCTCCAGGAGCCTGCCGACCGCGTAGTGGGTGAGGGCGTGCTCATGGCGGGTGATGTTGTCCATGCCGATCGAGGTGAGGTAGTCCACGGCCGCGCCGAGGCCGACGGCCTGGGCGATCGGGGGCGTACCGGCCTCGAACTTGTGCGGCGCCGGGGCGTAGGTGGACGAGTGCATCGAGACGGTCTCGATCATCTCGCCGCCGCCGAGGAACGGAGGCAGGTCCTCCAGCAGCTCCTGGCGGCCCCACAGCACCCCGATACCGGTCGGACCGCACATCTTGTGGCCGGTGAAGGCCACGAAGTCGGCCTGGAGCGCCTGGACGTCCAGCAGCATGTGCGGGGCGGCCTGGGAGGCGTCGATCACCACGAGGGCGCCGACGTCCTGGGCGCGGCGGACGATCGCCTCGACCGGGTTGACCGTGCCGAGGATGTTGGAGACCAGCACGAACGAGACGACCTTGGTCTTCTCGGTGATGATCTGCTCTATCTCCGACAGGTCGAGGCGGCCGTCCTCGGTGAGGCCGAACCACTTCAGCTTCGCGCCGGTGCGCTGCGAGAGCAGCTGCCACGGAACGATGTTGGAGTGGTGCTCCATCTCGGTGATGACGATCTCGGTGTCCTGGTCCACCCGGTAGGGCTCATCGGCCCAGCCGAGCATGTTGGCGACCAGGTTGAGGGACTCCGACGCGTTCTTGGTGAAGATCACCTCGTCGCGGCTGGGAGCGTTGATGAAGGCGGCGACCTTGTCACGAGCGCCCTCGTACAGCGCCGTGGCCTCCTCGGCGAGCACATGGACGCCCCGGTGCACATTGGCGTTGGAGCGCTCGTAGTAGTCGTTCAGCACGTCCAGCACCTGGCGCGGCTTCTGCGAGGTCGCCGCGTTGTCCAGGTAGACGAGCCGCTGGCCGTCGTGGACGACCCGGTCCAGGATCGGGAAGTCCTTGCGGATCGCCTCGGTGTCGAGGAGGCCCGGCAACTGTGTCACTCGGACGCGCCTCCCTTCACGTACTCCTCGTAGCCCTCTTCCTCCAGCTTGTCGGCGAGCTCGGGACCGCCGGACTCGGCGATCCGGCCCGCCGCGAAGACGTGGACGTGGTCGGGCTTGATGTACCGCAGGATGCGGGTGTAGTGGGTGATCAGCAGGGTGCCCACCTGGCCGGACTCGCGGACCCGGTTGACGCCCTCGGAGACCACCCGCAGCGCGTCCACGTCGAGGCCGGAGTCGGTCTCGTCGAGGATCGCGATGGCCGGCTTCAGCAGCTCCAGCTGGAGGATCTCGTGGCGCTTCTTCTCACCGCCGGAGAAGCCCTCGTTCACGTTCCGCTCGGCGAAGGAGGGGTCGATCGAGAGGCGCTCCATGGCCTCCTTGACCTCCTTGACCCAGGTGCGCAGCTTGGGCGCCTCGCCGCGGATCGCGGTCGCGGAGGTGCGCAGGAAGTTGGAGACCGAGACGCCGGGGACCTCGACCGGGTACTGCATGGCGAGGAAGACACCGGCGCGGGCGCGCTCGTCGACGGACATCGCGAGCACGTCCTCGCCGTCCAGCGTCACGGTGCCGCCGGTGACCGTGTACTTCGGGTGACCGGCGAGCGAGTAGGCCAGGGTGGACTTGCCGGAGCCGTTGGGGCCCATGATGGCGTGCGTCTCGCCCTGCTTCACGGTCAGGTCGACACCGCGCAGGATCTCGCGGGGACCGCCCTCGGCGTCGACGGAAACGTGCAGGTCGTGGATCTCAAGCGTGGCCATGGGTGCCTCAGGACTCCTGGGTGACGGAGACGAGCACATCGTCCCCTTCGATCTTTACGGGGTATACGGGGACCGGGCGCGTCGCGGGGAGGCCGGACGGCTTGCCGGTGCGCAGGTCGAAGCTGGAGCCGTGCAGCCAGCACTCGATCTGGCAGTCCTCCACCTCGCCCTCGGACAGCGAGACGTTCGCGTGCGAGCAGATGTCGTTGACCGCGAACACCTCACCCTCGGTGCGCACAAGAGCGATCGGCACGCCCTCGAGCTCGACCCGCTTGGGGGTGTCTTCCTCGAGTTCGTCCAGCGCACAGGCGCGTACGAAGGTTGGGGTCATCCTACGGACGCCTCCAGCTCGGCCTCGATCTTGTCGATGAGCCGCTCCTCCAGCTCGGGGATCCCGATCTGCTGGACGAGCTCGGCGAAGAAGCCGCGGACCACCAGGCGGCGGGCCTCGTCGGCCGGGATGCCGCGCGCCATCAGGTAGAACAGCTGCTCGTCCTCGAAGCGGCCGGTCGCGCTCGCGTGACCGGCGCCGACGATCTCACCTGTCTCGATCTCCAGGTTCGGCACCGAGTCGACGCGGGCGCCGTCGGTGAGGACCAGGTTGCGGTTGAGCTCGTAGGTGTCGGTGCCCTCCGCGGCGGCCCGGATCAGCACATCGCCGATCCACACCGCGTGCGCCTCCGCGCCCTGCAGCGCGCCCTTGTAGGCCACGTTGCTGCGGCAGTGCGGGGTGTCGTGGTCGATGAAGAGCCGGTGCTCCTGGTGCTGGCCGTTGTCGGTGAAGTACAGGCCGTAGAGCTCGGCCTCACCGCCCGGGGCGCCGTAGACGACGCGCGGGTGGAGCCGCACCAGGTCGCCGCCGAAGGTGACGACCACGGACTTGAAGGTGGCGTCCCGGCCGACCAGCGCGGTGTGCTGACCGACGTGGACCGCGGTGTCGTCCCAGTCCTGGACGGAGACCACGGTGAGCTTGGCGCCGTCGCCGATCAGGTACTCCACGTTGGCGGCGACCGTGGCGTCACCGGTGTGGTCGATGACCACGACCGCCTCGGCGAAGGCGCCGACCTCGATCACCTGGTGGCCGAAGGCGGTGCCGCCCTCGCCGTGCACGGCGATCCGCACCGGCTCGGTGAGCACCGTCTCCTTGGGCACCGAGACGACCGACGCCTTCTCGAAGGAGCTGTACGCCTGCGCCGCCACCCGGTCCACCGGCTTGCCGGCCTTCCCCAGGCGCGCGTCGTCACGGCCCACGGTCTCGACCGTGACGCCCGCGGGGGCGGTCACCTCGACCCTGACGCCGCCGTCGGCGACGGCCGTGCCGTCGTGGAGACCGCGCAGCCGCTCCAGGGGGGTGAACCGCCAGTCCTCCTCGCGGCCATGGGGCACCGGGAAGTCGGCCACGTCGTACGACGCGGGCGCGCTCACCCGGGCATCGGTGGGCTGGCCCACCTGGATGACGCCGTCCGTGGTGGATCCGGCCGGGATGGTTTCAGCCATGGCTGTCGTACTGCTCTCTTTCTGCCTGATGGGCCTGAATGGGGTGCCCGGGCGGAGGCTTCGGCCCCCGCCCGGGCGGGGAGGGGGTGGCGTCAGCCGACCGCGCCCTCCATCTGCAGCTCGATCAGCCGGTTGAGCTCCAGCGCGTACTCCATGGGCAGCTCGCGCGCGATCGGCTCGACGAAGCCGCGCACGATCATCGCCATGGCCTCGTCCTCGGACAGACCGCGGCTCATCAGGTAGAAGAGCTGGTCGTCGCTGACCTTGGAGACGGTCGCCTCATGGCCCATGGACACGTCGTCCTCGCGGACGTCCACATACGGGTAGGTGTCCGAGCGGGAGATCGTGTCGACGAGCAGGGCGTCGCACAGCACATTGGACTTGGAGCCCTCGGCGCCCTCGCCGATCTCGATCAGACCGCGGTAGGAGGTGCGGCCACCGCCGCGCGCCACCGACTTGGAGACGATGTTCGACGAGGTGTGGGGGGCCATGTGGACCATCTTGGCGCCGGCGTCCTGGTGCTGGCCCTCGCCCGCGAAGGCGATGGACAGGGTCTCGCCCTTGGCGTGCTCACCCATCAGGTAGACGGCGGGGTACTTCATGGTCACCTTGGAGCCGATGTTGCCGTCGACCCACTCCATGGTCGCGCCCTCGTAGGCCACGGCGCGCTTGGTGACCAGGTTGTAGACGTTGTTCGACCAGTTCTGGATGGTCGTGTAGCGGCAGCGGGCGCCCTTCTTGACGATGATCTCGACGACCGCGGAGTGCAGCGAGTCCGACTTGTAGATCGGCGCGGTGCAGCCCTCGACGTAGTGGACGTAGGCGTCCTCGTCGACGATGATCAGCGTCCGCTCGAACTGGCCCATGTTCTCGGTGTTGATGCGGAAGTACGCCTGCAGCGGGATCTCCACGTGCACGCCCTTCGGCACGTAGATGAACGAGCCGCCGGACCAGACCGCCGTGTTCAGCGAGGCGAACTTGTTGTCGCCCGCCGGGATCACGGTGCCGAAGTACTCCTTGAAGAGCTCCGGGTGCTCCCTGAGCGCGGTGTCGGTGTCCAGGAAGATGACGCCCTGCTCCTCCAGGTCCTCACGGATCTGGTGGTAGACGACCTCGGACTCGTACTGGGCCGCGACACCCGCGACGAGGCGCTGCTTCTCGGCCTCCGGGATGCCCAGCTTGTCGTACGTGTTCTTGATGTCCTCGGGCAGGTCCTCCCAGGAGGCGGCCTGCTGCTCGGTGGAGCGGACGAAGTACTTGATGTTGTCGAAGTCGATACCCGACAGGTCCGAGCCCCAGGTGGGCATGGGCTTCTTGTCGAAGAGCCGCAGGCCCTTCAGGCGGAGCTTGAGCATCCACTCCGGCTCGGACTTCTTCGCCGAGATGTCGCGTACGACCTCCTCGGAGAGGCCGCGCTTGGCCGAGGCGCCGGCCACGTCGGAGTCGGCCCAGCCGTACTCGTAGTTGCCCAGGCCCTCGAGCTCGGGGTGAGCGGTCTCCGTGGGGAGAGTCATTCGGGGTTCCTCCCGGCCGTGCTGGCAGATGCGGTGGTGGTCTTGGTGGTGCTGGTGTCGGTCTTCTCGACCTTGCCGGTCTTCGGAACGAACGTCGTGCACACCCCGTCGCCATGGGCGATGGTGGCCAGACGCTGCACATGGGTTCCGAGCAGCTGGGAGAAGACCTCGGTCTCCGCCTCACACAGCTGCGGATATCGCTCGGCTGCGTGGGCGACCGGGCAGTGGTGCTGGCAGAGCTGTTCGCCGACCGGCGCGCTGCGCGCCGTAGCAGCGTACCCGTCCGCGGAGAGTGCTCCGGCGAGCGCTTGGGTGCGGCCGCCGGGGGCGGCGGCCTCGACGGCGCCGCGGTACCCCTCCGCCTGGGCGGCGAGCCTGGCGCGGGCGAACGCCGCGACCGCGGCACGCCCCGCCTCGCCGCCTCCGGCGCTCTGCTCGATCCAGCGCAGAGCGTCGACGGCGAGCTTGTCGTAGGCCTGGTCGAAGGCGTCGCGACCGCAGTCGGTGAGCGCGAAGACCTTGGCCGGGCGGCCGCGCCCCCGCGCCCCGTACACCCTCTTCTCTCGGGGCTCGACGACGCCGTCGGCGACGAGGGTGTCCAGGTGGCGGCGGACGGCCGCCTGGGTCAGCTCCAGCCGCAGCGCGAGCTCCGCCGCGGTGGAGGGACCGTGGTCGAGGATGGAGCGCGCCACCCGGTTGCGGGTGCCGTGCTGCTCTTCCGGCGCGGACGCGGGCGCGCCAGACCGCGCGGCCGCTTCGGCCGCGCGTTCGTTCGGAGCCTCGCTCGCGTATTTCACAACGCCATTGTTGCGTAATTCCCCGGCGATCCACAAGCGAGGAGTTCGCCGGGTCCGGTGGGGTACATCACTTAGGTCTACCTAAGTCCGAGACCTGGGCTCACCTGCGGCGACGTGTCCGGGCCCGGATGGCGGGCACAACGGCTTCCGGCCCTGCCGCCCACGGACGGCCCGGCGATTCGTAGACTGCCGGGCATGCGAGAAGAGCCCGCGGTCGACATCGTCGGCCTGGTCAAGCGGTACGGCCCCAAGACCGCGGTCGACGGGCTCGATCTGTCCGTCGGCCGGGGCACCGTGACCGCCGTTCTGGGCCCCAACGGAGCCGGTAAGACCACCACCGTCGAGACCTGCGAGGGGTATCGCCGCCCCGACGCCGGGACGGTCCGGATATTCGGGCTCGACCCGGTCGCGGACGCGCCGGCGCTGCGCCCCCGGGTCGGGGTGATGCTCCAGTCCGGAGGCGTTTATTCCGGCGCGCGCGCAGAAGAGATGCTGCGCCACACCGCCTCCCTCCACGCGCATCCGGTGGACGTGAACCTGCTGATCGAGCGGCTCGGCCTCGACTCCTGCGGCCGGACCACCTACCGGCGGCTCTCCGGGGGCCAGCAGCAGCGGCTCGCGCTCGCCATGGCCGTCGTCGGCCGCCCCGAGCTGGTCTTCCTCGACGAGCCGACCGCCGGGCTCGACCCGCAGGCCCGCCGCGCCACCTGGGACCTCATCCGCGATCTGCGGGACGACGGGGTCACCGTGATGCTGACGACCCACTACATGGACGAGGCCGAGCAGCTCGCCGACAATGTGGCGATCATCGACGGCGGCAAGGTGATCGCCCGGGGCACCCCGGAGGAGCTGTGCCGGGGCGGCGCCGAGAACACCCTGCGCTTCATCGGCCGCCCCGCGCTCGACCTGGCCTCGCTGCTCAAGGCGCTGCCCGCCGACTCCACGGCCGCCGAGCTGACGCCCGGCTCGTACCGCGTCACCGGCAAGGTCAACCCCCAGATGCTGGCCACCGTCACCTCCTGGTGCGCGCAGAACGGGGTGATGCCGGACCGGATCTCGGTCGAGCGGCACACCCTCGAGGACGTCTTCCTGGAGCTCACCGGTAAGGAGCTGCGAGCGTGACCGCCACGGGCACTTTCCTCCCCAAGCCGGGGGCGGCCCCGCTGCCGCGGATGATCCGGGCGCAGGCCGCGCTGGAGACCCGGATGCTGCTGCGCAACGGCGAGCAGCTGCTGCTGACCGTCGTCATCCCGTCCCTGCTGCTGGTGCTCTTCAGCACCGTCGACATCGTGGACACCGGCGCCGACGGCAGCGCGGTGGACTTCCTGGCGCCCGGTGTGCTGGCGCTCGCCGTGCTGTCCACGGCGTTCACCGGACAGGCCATCGCCACCGGCTTCGAGCGGCGCTACGGCGTGCTCAAGCGGCTCGCCGTCTCACCGCTGCCGCGGTGGGGACTGATGGCCGCCAAGACCTGTGCGGTGCTGGTCACCGAGGTGATGCAGATCGTGCTGCTGACCGCGATCGCGCTGGCGCTCGGCTGGTCGCCGCACGGCGACCCGTTCTCCGTGGCGCTGCTGCTGGTCCTGGGCACCGCGGCGTTCTCCGGCCTCGGGCTGCTGATGGCGGGCACCCTGAAGGCCGAGGCGACCCTGGCCGCCGCCAATCTGGTCTTCCTGCTGCTGCTCGTGGCCGGGGGCGTCATCGTGTCGCTGGACAAGTTCCCGGGCCCCGTGCGGAGCGCGCTGGAGCTGCTGCCGATCTCGGCGCTCTCGGGCGGGCTGCGGGACGTCCTCCAGGACGGGGCCGGGATGCCGTGGCGGGATCTGGGGATCCTGGCGGTCTGGGCGGTGCTGGGGCTGGGCGCGGCGGCCCGCTTCTTCCGCTGGGAGTAGGCCCGAGGCGCCCTTACGGACTGCGGCTTTACCGGAACACAACCCCCTCGTGAAAAGCTGCACAAGCGGCGGCCTACGATGGGCGGGTGCCGAATTCGCTGAATCCGTTCGAGCTGATCGCCCGGCGCTGGCAGCCCTCCGCGCGCTTCGTGGAGCGGGCCGCGCTGGCCACCGTGGTGATGGCCGTCGTCATCGTGGTGACCGGGGGCGCGGTCCGGCTCACCCAGTCCGGCCTGGGCTGTGACACCTGGCCCAAGTGCACCCCGTCCAGCCTGACGCCCACCGCCGACATGGGCATCAACGGCGTCATCGAGTTCACCAACCGCATGCTGACGTACGTCCTGTGCGTCTTCGTCGGCGTACTGATCATCGCCGCCCGGGCCCGCACGCCGGTGCGCCGATCCCTCACCCGGCTGGGCTGGACCCAGTTCTGGATCGTGATGGGCAACGCCGTCGTCGGCGGCATCGTGGTCCTCACCGGGCTCAACCCGTACATCGTCAGCTCGCACTTCCTGCTGGCCTCCGCGCTCCTCACGGTCGCGGTGATCGTCTGGCAGCGGGCTCGCGAGGGCGACGGCGAGCCACGCGACCTCGTCGCCCGCCCGGTGCGCCAGTTGACCTGGCTGTTGGTCGGCGCGACCCTCGCGCTGATCCTGATCGGCACGGTGGTCACCGGCGCGGGCCCGCACGCCGGTGACGCCCGTGAGGTGCACCGCATCCCGCTGAACTGGCAGGAGATCACCCAGCTGCACGTGGACTTCGTCTACGTCGTGCTGGGCCTCACCGTCGCCCTGTGGTTCACGCTGCGGGCCGTGAAGGCCTCCGCCGCCCAGCGCCGCACGGTCCTGGAGCTCCTCGTCGTGCTGCTCGCGCAGGGCGTGGTGGGGTACGTGCAGTACTTCACCCATCTGCCCGAGGTCGTCGTCGGCATCCATATGCTCGGCTCCTGCCTGGTGTGGATCGCGGTGCTGCGGGTGCTGCTCACCCAGCGCGAGCGCCCCGGGCTCCCGGCGGCCGTGCCCGCCCTGGCCCCCACCGGCGACCACGAGGCCGTTCAGCCCGAGCCGGCCGCGTCCAGCCGGTAGACCCGGCGCGCGGTCCCGGCCGCGACCAGCCCGGCGATCCGCTGGGCCTCGGCCCGGGTGCAGATCCCCTCGCCGACCCACTCCTCCGCCAGCCGGGCCATGGCCTGGCCGAACAGCCGGGACGCGGTCACATACAGCTCGGGCAGCGCCCGCGCGCCCGTCGAGAACAGCAGCTTGCCGAACGGCGCCTCGCCCAGGGTCTCCCCGGGCCGCGGCCCGGCGTCCGCGTAGACGTGCGGGAAGGCCGCGGCGAGCTGGGCCGCCCGCCGGTGGTGCGGCCGCTCCGGCAGCAGCACCAGATCGGTGCCGAAGCCCGCGGTGGCGCGCAGGAAGCCGCTGAGCGACTGCGGATCGGCGCAGTGCAGCTGCACCGGAAGGCCGGTCGCCACGGCGCTCCACAGCAGATGCTGGGCGAGCGCGGGGTCGGGGGCGCGGCCTGGGGCCGGGCGTACGGTGAGCGCGAGCCAGCGGGCGGCGGCACGCCGCACCTCGCGCGGGTCGGGCGGGATCTCGTCACAGAAGGCGATCCCCATGGCGAAGGCGGTCGCGTGCTGGGCCGCCGCGTACAGCGCCTCGGCGGTGTTGCCGATGAAGGCGTCGACGGTGCCTGAGGTGTCGGCGACCTGCTCGGCCAGCGGCTCCAGGCGGACCACCTCGAGGACCGTGCCGTCTGCGGCCGCGGCCAGCTCGTCCGGGGTGCTGAGGTCGTCCCGGGCGCCGGACTCCAGCAGGAAGGTGCCGATGCCGGAGCCGCGCAGCAGCAGCCGCGCGGCGCGGTAGGCGCCCAGTTCACGGCGGCGGGCGAGATAGCTGACGGGGGCGCAGTGGGGCTCCATGCCCAGCAGCGGGGGGCACCAGCGGCGCACCGCGAGGCCGGTCCAGCTGTCGAAGAAGGTGGTGCCGGCCGGGGCCGCGCCCGACCCGGCGGCGGCCGCCAGATGGGTTTCGAACGAGCCGACTCCGAGCTCGCCGTCGACCGTGCCGTGGCTGTGCTGGTCGACCAGCGGCGGCAGGGTGATCGGCCCCGCCGCCGGGCCCGGCCCGTCGCGGGGGACCGGGCCGGTCGGCGGGCACACGGTGTTCGGGGAGTCCGTCGCCTCGTGCATCGCCGCCCGCCTCCTCGCCCTCCGGCATCGATGGGCTTAACGGACGGAAGGGGCGCGAGGTGTCGCCGGACCCGCGTCCAGGCGTTCTACGAGGCGGCTGCCGGAGGGTTGCCGGGTCCGCCGAGCTGGATGCCCGCCATGCGCGTCCACTCGTACGGACCGGTGCGGACCTTGGCGGCGAGCTCGCCGTCGAAGTCGTCCCTGAGGGTCAGCCCGGCGATCTCGGCGGCGCGCCGCGCGCCGTCCTGGGAGGGGGCCACCAGGACGCCCCATTCGCCGTCGGCGCCGACGAGGGCGATCCGGACGGCGCCACGCCCGATGTGGGCGATCTGTCCCTCGGCGCCGCCGTGGCTCCCGGCGAAGGCCGTGATCTGGCGGGCGAGCCGCTCGGCCCGCTTCTCGCCCTTGGACGGCTTGGACGGCTTGGCCGGTGCTTCCGGCGCGGAGGGCTGGGCGGCCGACTCGCCGCTCTCGGGCGTCTCCGGCTGGGTGGTGTCTGCCATACAGCCGATGCTACCCGCCGGTAATCACCGCAGGAAAGGGTCCACGGCCACGGCGACGAACAGCAGCGACACATAGGTGATCGACCAGTGGAACAGCCGCATCTCCTTGAGCTTCGCGCCCGTGATCCCGGCCCTGGCGCGCGCCTGGAGACCGTGCGCCTCCTTGAGCCAGAACCCGCCCAGCACGGCCGCCACGACCGGATAGAACCAGCCGGTGTAGCCCAGCGGCCACAGCAGCATCGAGACGATGACCATGGCCCAGCTGTAGAGGACGATCTGCTTGGCGACCGCCTTGTTGCCCGCGATCACCGGCAGCATCGGCACGCTGGCCCGCTCGTAGTCGTCCTTGACCTTCATCGACAGCGGCCAGTAGTGCGGCGGCGTCCAGAAGAAGATGACGAGGAAGAGGATGACCGCGGCCCAGGAGACCTCGTCGGTCACCGAGGACCAGCCGATGAGCACGGGCATGCAGCCCGCGATGCCGCCCCAGACGATGTTCTGCGAGGTGCGGCGCTTGAGCCACATCGTGTAGACGACGACGTAGAAGACCAGCGCGCCGAGCGACAGCATCGCGGACAGCGGGTTGACCAGCGCCCAGAACCAGGCCGTCGACCCCGCCGCGAGCGCGAAGGCGAAGACGAGGCATTCCCGCGGCGAGACCATGCCGGTCACGAGCGGGCGCTGCGCGGTGCGCTCCATCAGCGCGTCGATGTCCCGGTCGTAATACATGTTGAACGCGGCGGCGCCACCGGCCGACAGATAGCCACCCACACAGGTGGCGACCACCAGCCACAGGTCCGGGACACCCTGGGCGGCCAGGAACATGACCGGCACCGTCGTCATCAGCAGCAGTTCGATGACACGCGGCTTCGTCAGCGCCACGAACGCCTTGACACGGGCCCCGAACGGCCGGTGACCGGAGCTCGTTTCGCTCGTCTCGAGCACCCCCGCAGGACGGGATTCGACGGCCGTCACGCACACCCCTGGTGGAAGCAAGAACAAGCAAGCACCGGACATGAAGAGCCGGTAAAGACTTGCGCGTACCACGCCACTCTAGACGTAGCGGATGCGCCGCCCGCCGCCGGGGTCCCTCGTGTTGGAGGGGCACGGCACGGCGGCCGTAAGGCGGCCGTGCCCGGGGGACGAAGGGCCCGGAACCGCGCCTTCCGTAGGGCCTGGGACGCCCTTCGGACAGGCCCCGGAGGGAATGCGGCAACCTCGGAATTCGTTCCTTATCCCGTTGAGTGGAACTCGAAAAGATGACCGTTGTTCCAGGGGTAGGCTCGACAGCGCCGGTGTACATACGGTCACCGGATTTCGACATTGTGGAGAGGAGCCCTGACTCAGGGTGAGCACCAAGCCGACTACCACAGACCTCGAGTGGACCGATCTGGACCAGCGAGCCGTCGACACGGCCCGGGTCCTGGCCATGGATTCCGTACAGAAGGTCGGTAACGGCCACCCTGGCACGGCCATGAGCCTCGCGCCCGCCGCGTACCTGCTCTTCCAGAAGCTGATGCGGCACGACCCCTCCGACGCGGGCTGGGCGGGCCGGGACCGCTTCGTCCTCTCCCCCGGGCACACCAGCCTGACCCTCTACGTCCAGCTGTACCTGGCGGGCTTCGGTCTTGAGCTCGACGATCTGCGGTCGTTCCGCACCTGGGGCAGCAAGACCCCGGGCCATCCCGAGTTCGGCCACACCACCGGTGTCGAAACCACCACCGGCCCGCTGGGCCAGGGCATCGCCAACGCGGTGGGCATGGCGATGGCCGCCCGCTACGAGCGTGGCCTGTTCGACCCGGAGGCGCCCCAGGGCGCCTCTCCGTTCGACCACACCATCTGGGCGATCGTCTCCGACGGCGACCTGGAGGAGGGCATCTCCGCCGAGGCGTCCTCGCTGGCCGGCCACCAGAAGCTGGGCAACATCGTCGCCCTGTACGACGACAACCACATCTCGATCGAGGGCGACACCGCGACCGCGCTCTCCGAGGACGTGCTGAAGCGCTACGAGGCGTACGGCTGGCACGTCCAGCGCATCGAGCAGGCCGAGAGCGGCGACTTCGACGTCCACGCGCTGTACGCGGCGCTCAAGGCGGCGCAGGCCGAGACCGAGCGCCCCTCGATCATCGCGGCCCGTACGATCATCGCCTGGCCCGCCCCGAACGCGCAGAACACCGAGGCCTCCCACGGCTCGGCGCTCGGCGCCGACGAGGTCGCCGCCACCAAGCGCGTCCTCGGCTTCGACCCCGAGCAGCACTTCGCGGTCGACACGGACGTCATCAACCACACCCGCGCCCTGGTCGAGCGCGGCCGCGAGGCCCACGCCGCCTGGGACAAGAAGCTCCAGGAGTGGCGGAACGCCAACGCCGAGCGGGCCGCCCTGTTCGACCGGATCACCGCCGGCGAGCTGCCCGAGGGCTGGGAGAGCGCGCTGCCGGTCTTCGAACCGGGCAAGGACGTCGCCACCCGCAAGGCGTCCGGCCAGGTGCTCAAGGCACTCGGCGGGGTGCTCCCCGAGCTGTGGGGCGGCTCCGCCGACCTCGCGGGCTCCAACAACACCACGATCGACGCGTCCTCGTCCTTCCTCCCGAAGGGCAACCCGCTGCCGGAGGCCGACCCGTACGGCCGCACGATCCACTTCGGCATCCGCGAGCACGCCATGGGCTCGACCATGAACGGCATCGCGCTGCACGGCAACACCCGCGTCTACGGCGGTACCTTCCTGGTCTTCTCCGACTACATGCGCCCGGCCGTCCGGCTCGCCGCGCTGATGAAGCTGCCGGTCACCTACGTGTGGACGCACGACTCCATCGGCCTCGGCGAGGACGGCCCGACCCACCAGCCGGTGGAGCACCTGTCCGCGCTCCGCGCCATCCCGGGCCTGAACGTGGTCCGCCCGGCCGACGCCAACGAGACGGCCATCGCCTGGCGGGAGATCACCCGCCGCCACACCGCGAACCCGGCTCCGCACGGCCTGGCCCTGACCCGGCAGAACGTGCCGACCTACGAGGCCGACGAGAACGCCGCCAAGGGCGGCTACGTCCTCTTCGAGGCCGAGGGTGGCCGGCCGCAGGTCATCCTCATCGGCACCGGTTCGGAGGTGCAGCTCGCCGTGGAGGCGCGCGAGCAGCTCCAGGCCGCCGGGATTCCCACCCGCGTCGTGTCAATGCCCTCGGTCGAGTGGTTCGAGGAGCAGGACAAGGGGTACCGGGAGACAGTGCTGCCGCCGTCCGTCAAGGCTCGTGTGGCCGTCGAGGCGGGTATCGGCCTGACCTGGTACCGCTACGTCGGCGAGGCCGGCCGCATCGTCTCGCTGGAGCACTTCGGCGCCTCGGCCGACTACAAGGTGCTCTTCCGGGAGTTCGGCCTCACCGCCGAGGCCGTGGTCACCGCCGCCCGCGAGTCCCTCGACGCCGCCGGGCGCTGACCCCCACAGACGACGTAAGTGCGACGAGTAGGAGAACACACCCCATGACAGACGCACTCAAGCGGCTGGCCGACGAAGGCGTCGCGATCTGGCTCGACGACCTCTCCCGCAAGAGGATCACCTCCGGCAATCTGGCCGAGCTGATCGACCAGCAGCATGTCGTAGGCGTCACCACCAATCCGTCGATCTTCCAGAAGGCGATCTCCGGCGGCGACGGCTACCAGCAGCAGGTGGCCGACCTCGCGGTCCGCCGGCTCACCGTCGAGGAAGCCGTCCGCATGATCACCACGGCGGACGTCCGCGACGCGGCCGACATCCTCCGGCCGGTGTACGACGCGACGGGCGGCCAGGACGGCCGGGTCTCCATCGAGGTGGACCCGCGCCTGGCCCACAACACGGCCGCCACCATCGCCGAGGCCAAGCAGCTGGCCTGGCTGGTGGACCGGCCCAACACCTTCATCAAGATCCCGGCGACCGAGGCGGGGCTGCCCGCGATCACCGAGGTGATCGGCCTGGGCATCAGCGTCAATGTCACGCTGATCTTCTCCCTGGAGCGGTACCGCGCGGTCATGGACGCCTTCCTGGCCGGTCTGGAGAAGGCCAAGGCCGCGGGTCTCGACCTGCAGAAGATCCACTCGGTGGCGTCCTTCTTCGTCTCCCGCGTGGACACCGAGATCGACAAGCGCATCGACAAGATCGGCACCGATGAGGCCAAGGCGCTGCGCGGCAAGGCCGCGGTCGCCAACGCACGCCTCGCGTACCAGGCGTACGAGGAGGTCTTCAGCTCCGACCGCTGGGCCGCGCTGGACCGGGCGAACGCCAACAAGCAGCGTCCGCTGTGGGCCTCGACCGGTGTCAAGGACCCGGCGTACAAGGACACCATGTACGTCGTGGATCTGGTCGCCCCCGGCACCGTCAACACCATGCCGGAGGCCACCCTGGAGGCGGTCGCCGATCACGGCGAGATCCGCGGTGACGCCGTGCGCGGCACGTACGAGCAGGCCAAGGCCGACCTCGACGCGCTGGCCGGGATCGGGATCTCCTACGACGACGTCGTCCAGGTGCTGGAGGACGAGGGCGTCGAGAAGTTCGAGGCCTCGTGGAACGACCTGCTGAAGTCCACCGAGGCGGAGCTCAAGCGCCTCGCACCCTCGGAGGCGTGACATCGTGAGCAGCAGCAATCCGCTGCGTGACCCACGAGACCGGCGGCTCCCGCGCATCGCGGGGCCGTCCGGCCTCGTGATCTTCGGCGTCACGGGCGACCTGTCCCGTAAGAAGCTGATGCCCGCCATCTACGACCTGGCCAACCGCGGCCTGCTGCCCCCGGGCTTCTCGCTCGTCGGCTTCGCCCGCCGCGACTGGGAGAACGAGGACTTCGCCCAGGTCGTGCATGACGCGGTCAAGGAACACGCGCGGACCCCGTTCCGCGAGGAGGTCTGGCAGCAGCTGGCCGAGGGGTTCCGCTTCGTCCCCGGCGTGTTCGACGACGACGAGGCGTTCATCCAGCTGAAGGCGACCATAGAGGAGCTCGACAAGGCGCGCGGCACCGGCGGCAACTTCGCCTTCTACCTGTCGGTCCCGCCGAAGTTCTTCCCCACCGTCGTCCAGCAGCTCAAGAAGCACGGGCTGTCGCACGGGCAGGGCGACTCCTGGCGGCGCGCGGTCATCGAGAAGCCCTTCGGCCACGACCTGAAGAGCGCCCAGGACCTCAACCAGGTCGTCCACGAGGTCTTCCGGCCCAGCGACGTCTTCCGGATCGACCACTACCTGGGCAAGGAGACGGTCCAGAACATCCTGGCGCTCCGCTTCGCCAACACGATGTTCGAGCCGATCTGGAACCGGTCGTACGTCGACCACGTACAGATCACCATGGCCGAGGACATCGGCATCGGCGGGCGCGCGGGCTACTACGACGGCATCGGCGCGGCCCGCGACGTCATCCAGAACCACCTGCTGCAGCTGCTCGCGCTGACCGCCATGGAGGAGCCCGCCTCCTTCGACGCGTCCTCCCTGGTCACCGAGAAGCTGAAGGCGCTCAGGGCGGTCAAGCTGCCCAAGGACCTGGGCAAGCACACGGTGCGCGCGCAGTACGCCTCCGGCTGGCAGGGCGGTGAGGAGGTGCACGGCTACCTCGAGGAGGAGGGCATCGACCCCCACTCGAAGACCGACACCTACGCCGCGATCAAGCTGGAGATCGACAACCGCCGCTGGGCGGGTGTCCCCTTCTACCTGCGCACCGGCAAGCGGCTGGGGCGGCGGGTCACCGAGATCGCGGTGGTCTTCCAGCGCGCCCCGCACTCCCCCTTCGATGCCACCGACACCCAGGAGCTGGGGCAGAACGCCCTGGTCATCCGGGTGCAGCCGGACGAGGGCGTCACCATCCGGTTCGGCTCCAAGGTGCCCGGCACCTCCATGGAGATCCGGGACGTGACGATGGACTTCCAGTACGGCGAGTCCTTCACCGAGTCCAGCCCCGAGGCGTACGAGCGGCTGCTGCTCGACGTCCTGCTCGGCGAGGCGAACCTCTTCCCCCGCCATGAGGAGGTCGAGCAGTCCTGGCGGATCCTGGACCCGATCGAGGAGTACTGGGACCAGCACGGCAAGCCCGAGCAGTACACCTCCGGGACCTGGGGGCCGAAAGCCGCGGACGAGATGCTCGCACGAGACGGACGGAGCTGGCGGCGGCCATGAACATCGATCTCACGGACACCACGTCCAGCCGGATCAACTCCGCTCTGGTCCAGGCGCGCCGGGCCACCGGTACCCCGGCCGTGGGCATGGTGCTCACCCTCGTCATCGTCACCGACGAGGGCAACCACTACGACGCGCTGCGGGCGGCGAGCGAGGCGTCCAAGGAACACCCCTCGCGCACCCTGGTCGTCATCAAGCGGCCGGGCCGGTCGCCGCGCGACCGCAAGATGGCCCGGCTGGACGCCGAGGTACGGGTCGGCGGCGAGACCGGCACCGGCGAGACGGTGCTGCTGCGGCTGCACGGCGAACTCGCCAACCACGCCTACTCGGTGGTCCTGCCGCTGCTGCTGCCGGACGCCCCGGTGGTGGTGTGGTGGCCGGAGGACGCCCCGGAGCACCCGGCCGAGGACCTGCTCGGGCGGCTGGCCCAGCGCCGGATCACCGACGCCCAGGCCACCGAGGACCCGGTCGCGGCCCTCGGGCTGCGGGCCGCCACCTACACCCCGGGCGACACCGACCTGGCGTGGACCCGGATCACCCCGTGGCGCAGCGTCCTGGCCGCGGCCCTGGACCAGCGGCACTCCCCGATCACTTCCGCGGTCGTCGAGGGCGAGGCGTACAACCCGAGCAGCGAGCTGCTCGCGCTGTGGCTCGCCCAGCGGCTGGAGGTTCCGGTGGACCGGCAGGTCTCGGAGGGCCCCGGGCTGACCGCGGTGCGGCTGGAGACGGCCGACGGCGTGATCTGCCTGGACCGGGCGAACGGCTCGCTGGCCGAGCTGGCGATGCCGGGCCAGCCCGACCGGCATGTGGCGCTGCAGCGGCGTGAGATGTCGGAGCTGATCGCCGAGGAGCTGCGCCGGTTGGACCCCGACGAGAGCTACGAGTCGTCGGTGAAGTTCGGCGTGAGCAAGCTGGGCAAGGGCGGCGTGGGGACGCTGGAGCGGGACGCCAAGGCCGCCCCGGCGACCCAGGTGGCGCCGCCCGGGGCGGACCCGCTGCCGCCGCTGCCGACCCGGGACCCGGAGACGCCGTCGGAGCACGCTCCGGGCTCGCCGAAGAACCCGCCGCAGGCACCGGCACAGCCGCCGGTTCCCAAGCCCCACCCCCCGAAGTCCCAGGAGCAGAAGTCCCAGGAGCAGAAGTCCCAGGAGCAGAAGTCCCAGGAGCGGAAGGCGGACGGGAAGGCGGACACATGACCGCACCGCAGGTGGTCGTCCACCGCGACAAGGAGCTGATGGCCCAGGCCGCGGCGGCACGGCTGATCACGAAGATCGTGGACGCCCAGGCCGCCCGTGGCTCGGCCTCGGTCGTCCTGACCGGCGGGCGCAACGGCAACGGCCTGCTGGCCGCGCTCGCCGCCTCCCCGGCGCGCGACGCGGTCGACTGGTCGCGGCTGGACCTGTGGTGGGGCGATGAGCGATTCCTGCCCGACGGCCATGCGGACCGCAATGTCACACAGGCCCGCGAGGCGCTGCTGGACGCGGTGGAGCTGGACCCGGCGCGGGTGCACGCGATGCCCGCGTCCGACGGGCCCCACGGCGGCGATGTGGACGCGGCCGCCGAGGCGTACGCGGCCGAGCTGGCCCGGGCCGCGCGGCCGGAGAACCACGGCGCGGCGCCGTCGTTCGACGTGCTGCTGCTCGGCGTCGGCCCGGACACCCATGTGGCCTCGCTCTTCCCCGAGCTGCCCGCCGTCCGGGAGACCGAGCGGACGGTGGTCGGGGTGCGCGGCGCGCCCAAGCCGCCGCCGGTGCGGATCTCGCTGACCCTGCCCGCGATCCGCGCGGCACGGGAGGTGTGGCTGCTGGCGGCCGGTGAGGACAAGGCGAAGGCGGTCACGATAGCGCTGTCGGGCGCCGGGGAGCTGCAGGCTCCGGCGGCGGGCGCGCGCGGCCGCGGCCGGACGCTGTGGCTGCTGGACCGGGCCGCGGCGGCGGGGCTGCCGCGCGAGCTGTACCCCCCGGCCTCGCCGTAACCCTCGTATCGCACGTGAACGATCCCCCGGGCGCCCGAACGAAGCGCCCGGGGGATCGTTCATGTGTACGTCAAGGACCTCAGCGGCCGCGCAGCGAGCGGTAGGTGGCGACCAGGTGCTCGGTGGAGGCGTCCAGACCGGGCACCTCGGCGCCCTCGGTCAGGGCGGGCTCGACGCGCTTGGCGAGCACCTTGCCCAGCTCCACTCCCCACTGGTCGAAGGAGTCGATGTTCCACACCGCGCCCTGGACGAACACCTTGTGCTCATAGAGGGCGACCAGCTGGCCCAGCACCGACGGGGTCAGCTCGGGGGCGAGGATCGTGGTGGTGGGGCGGTTGCCGTCGAAGGTCTTGTGCGGCACCAGTTCCTCGGGCACCCCCTCGGCCGCGACCTCCTCGGCGGTCTTGCCGAAGGCCAGCGCCTGGCCCTGGGCGAAGAGGTTGGCCATCAGCAGGTCGTGGTGGGGTTCCAGGCCGGGCGGCAGGTCCTTCACCGGCCGGGCGAAGCCGATCAGATCGGCCGGGACCAGCTTGGTGCCCTGGTGGAGCAGCTGGTAGTAGGCGTGCTGGCCGTTGGTGCCGGGGGTGCCCCAGACGATGGGGCCGGTCTGCCAGCCGACGCGGTTGCCGTCCCGGTCCACATGCTTGCCGTTGGACTCCATGTCCAGCTGCTGCAGATAGTCGGTGAACCGCGACAGATAGTGGCTGTACGGCAGGACGGCATGCGCCTGGGCGCCGTGGAAGTTGTCGTACCAGATGCCCAGCAGGCCCATCAGCAGCGGTACGTTCTGCTCCGGCGGGGCGGTGGAGAAGTGCTCGTCGACCAGGTGGAAACCGGCCAGCATCTCGCGGAAGCAGTCCGGGCCGATGGCGACCATCAGGGAGAGGCCGATGGCCGAGTCGTAGGAGTAACGCCCGCCGACCCAGTCCCAGAACCCGAACATGTTGTCCGTGTCGATGCCGAACTCGGCAACCTTCTCGGCGTTGGTCGACACCGCCACGAAGTGCTTGGCGACGGCCTCCTGACCGGCCCGGAGCCCGGTCAGCAGCCAGTCGCGGGCGGAGACGGCGTTGGTGATGGTCTCGATGGTGGTGAAGGTCTTGGAGGCGACGATGAACAGCGTCTCGGCGGGGTCCAGGTCGCGCACCGCCTCGTGCAGATCCGCGCCGTCCACGTTGGAGACGAACCGGAACGTCATCGAACGGTCGCTGTAGGAGCGCAGCGCCTCGTAGGCCATCTTCGGGCCCAGATCGGAGCCGCCGATGCCGACATTGACGACGTTTCGGATCCGCTTGCCGGTGTGGCCGGTCCAGTCGCCCGACCTGACGCGGTCGGCGAAGACGGCCATCTTGGAAAGCACGGCGTGCACTTCGCCGACGACGTCCTGCCCGTCCGCCTTGATCTCCGCGGAGTGCGGTGCGCGCAGCGCGATGTGCAGCACCGAGCGGTTCTCGGTGGTGTTGATCTTCTCGCCGCGGAACATGGCGTCGCGCAGCTCGGCCACCTTGGTGGCGCTCGCCAGCTCGCGCAGCAGCCGCAGGGTCTCGTCGGTCACCAGGTGCTTGGAGTAGTCGACGTGGAGATCGCCGACCTGAAGGGTGAGGCGGCGCCCGCGCTCCGGGTCGCCCGCGAACAGGTCGCGCAGATGCGCGTCGCCCAGCTCCTTGCGGTGTGCGGCCAGCGCGTGCCATTCCGGCAGCTGGTCCAGCCTGGTGCGGCCTTCCATGTTCATCTCGGACATCAGCCCACTTCTCGTCGGTACCTGGCCCCCGTGGCCACCAACCTAATTGATGACGGACCGCATTCCCGGAACGAGGGCCGCCACCCCGCAGACGAAGAGCGCGGCGGCCCCCAGCGCGGGGGTGTTGAGGCCCCACGCCTCGGCCATCACCCCGCCCAGCAGCGCGCCGAGCGGGGTGCCCGCGATCGACAGGGTGCGGAACGCGGAGCTCACCCGCCCGAGTGCCCCGTCGGGGCTGCGCTGCTGCATCATCGTCACCTCGGTGACGTTCCAGACGATCCCCGCGAAGCCGAAGAGGCCCATGGCGGCGACCGCGACCGGCAGGCTCCGTATCGCCCCGAGGGCGGCCAGGGCGCCGATCTGCGCGGTGCCGCACACCACGAGGGCACGGGCGCGCCCCAGCTTCTCGGTGAGCCCGGCGGCCACCAGGCCTCCGGCCACGCTGCCGATCCCGTAGACGGTGATGACGGCCGCGTAGCCGGTGTTCCCGGCGTCCAGCCAGCCGGTGATGTGCAGTACCAGGGTGGCGATGAGCGCGCCGATGCCGATGTTGCACAGCGTGGTGGAGGCGCACAGCGCCCGCAGTGTGCGGTCCCGCCACAGCACGGCCAGGCCCTCGGCGATATCGCGCCGCAGCGACCCGCCCGGCGGACGCGGGGCCCGCTCTGGAGGTGTCGCCCCCAGCGAGGCGACCAGCGCGGCGGCGGCGAGATAGGTGGCCGCGTCCGCCGCGTACGGCATCGCGGCACCGAGGCCGAGCAGCACCGGCACCAGCGGGGCACCCACGAACCGGCCCATGACCTCCTGCCCGGTCATCAGCCGGGCGTTGGCCCGGCCCAGCGCCTCCTGCCCCACCACGGACGGCAGCAGCGCCGTGGCGGCGTTGTCGAACAGGGTCTGCAGCGTGGTGAGGGCGAAGGCGAGGGCGAGCAGCAGCCCGATGGTGGCCCGGTCCAGCCACACCGCGACGGCGAACCCCGCCATCAGGACGGCCCGCACGCCGTCCACCGCCCACATCGCCCGCCGCTGGTCCACCCGGTCCGCGATCGCCCCGCCGATCAGCCCGAACAGCAGCCAGGGCAGGAAGCCGCAGGCGGTCACCAGCGAGACCAGTACCGGCGAATCGGTCAGCGAGACGGCCAGCAGCGGCAGCGCCGCACCCCGCAGCGCGTCCCCGAACCGGGAGACGACCGCGGCCGCCCACAGCCGCCCGAACCCCCCGCGCCACGCGGGCCCCGCCGGTTTCCCGGCACCCAGCTCACCGGCGTCCACCGCGGCCATGACGATCCCCCTCCGCCCCCTGCGTCGGCCCCACCCGGCGGGACGGCTCCCCCCGGTCAGCACTCCACGACCGTAGCCCGCACCACTGACAACGGCCCGGCCGCGCACCCCTCACGGGAGGTGCCCGGCCGGGCCGTCGTACCGCGTTGTGTGTCTAGATCTCGCCCCGGAGCTTGGCGAGTGCCTCGGCGAGGATCGCCTCGCCGTCGGCGTCGCTGCGCCGCTCCCGTACGTACGCCAGGTGCGTCTTGTACGGCTCGGTGCGCGGCGGGTCCGGCGGGTTGTCCCGGTCCTTGCCGGCCGGGAAGCCGCAGCGGGGGCAGTCCCACGTGTCAGGGATCTGCGCGTCGCTGGCGAAGCTCGGCACGGTCTCATGCCCGTTCGAGCACCAGAAGGAGATGCGCAGGCGCGGCGCCGATTCGCCTCGCTCGGCTTCTCCCATCGGCCCCGCCCCGACCCGACTTCCACGGATCGCGTTGCCACTTGCCACGGTCGTAACTCCCTGCGTGATGGTGCCGCGAAGCCTCGATTGGCAGCTTCGCCGCCCGGCGCCCCAGTCTACGTAAGGCCCAACGCGCGTCCAGTGAGAGGAGTTACACCCGTCACCGTGGACGCCATGCCATCATAGGCCGCATATGGGCCCCGCTGACGACGGTACGTCAGTTATCGGGCGTCAGCCGGGCCCCGGACGGGCCCCGCCGGACCCTCAGTCGAGCTTCATCAGCAGCCCGAGCACGACGATGCAGACGAACCACAGCAGCCCGACCACCACGGTGATGCGGTCCAGGTTGCGCTCGGCGACCGAGGAGCCGCCCACCGAGGACTGCATGCCGCCACCGAACATGTCGGACAGGCCGCCGCCCTTCCCCTTGTGCATGAGCACCAACATCATCAACAGGAGGCTGAAGATGATGAGGGCGATCGAGAACCCCATGATCACGGCTGGACCAACCTTCTCGGGCTTGTACGGACGTCGGGGGCCGGACGGTGCGATTCCCACCGCCTCGACCCCCGACAGGGTACGACGACGCGCGCGCTAGGGCCTACTCACTGGTCGCGGAAACGAACGATCTTGACGAATTCGTCCGCGTCCAGCGAGGCGCCGCCGATCAGGGCGCCGTCCACGTCCGGCTGGGCCATGATCGCGGCGACGTTCCCGGACTTCACCGAGCCGCCGTACTGGATCCTGACCTTGTCGGCGACCTCCTGGCCGTAGAGCTCGGCGAGCCGGCCGCGGATGGCCCCGCAGACCTCCTGGGCGTCCTCGGGGGTCGCGACCTCGCCGGTGCCGATCGCCCAGACCGGCTCGTAGGCGATCACGACCGTCTCGGCCTGCTCGGCCGGGACGTCCTTCAGGCCGCCGTCCACCTGGGCGAGGGTGTGCGCGACCTGGTTGCCCGCCTTGCGGACGTCGAGGCCCTCGCCGACGCACAGGATCGGGGTGAGGTCGTTGCGGAAGGCCGCCTTGACCTTGGCGTTGCACAGCTCGTCGGTCTCGTCGTGGTACTGGCGCCGCTCCGAGTGCCCGACGACGGCGTAGGTGCACTTGAGCTTGGCCAGCATCGGGCCGGAGATCTCGCCGGTGTAGGCGCCGGAGTCATGCGCCGAGATGTCCTGGGCGCCGTACTTGATCTTCAGCTTGTCGCCGTCGACCAGGGTCTGCACGGACCGCAGATCGACGAAGGGCGGCAGCACCGCGACCTCCACGGCCTCGTAGTCCTTGTCGGCGAGCCCGAAGGCGAGCTTCTGGACGTGGGCGATGGCCTCGAGGTGGTTGAGGTTCATCTTCCAGTTGCCCGCCATCAGCGGCTTACGGTCACTCACGGTGTTCAGTCCTCCAGTGCGGCGAGGCCGGGGAGCGTCTTGCCCTCGAGGTATTCGAGGCTCGCTCCACCGCCGGTCGAGATGTGGCCGAAAGCGTTCTCGTCGAAGCCCAGGATGCGCACGGCCGCGGCGGAGTCGCCGCCGCCGACCACGGTGAAGGCCGGGCTGTCCACGAGCGCCTGGGCCACGGCCCGGGTGCCCTCGGCGAAGTCGGGGTGCTCGAAGACGCCCATGGGGCCGTTCCAGAAGACGGTGGCCGCGTCGGCCAGCTTCGAGGCGTACAGCTTGCGGGTCTCCGGGCCGATGTCCAGGCCCTGGAGGTCGGCCGGGATCGCGTCCGCGGCGACGAGCCGCGGGTTCGCGGGGGCCTTGGTCTTCAGGTCCGGGAATTCGGGCGCGGCCGTGACATCGACCGGGAGCACGAACTCCACACCGCGTTCCTCGGCGCGGCGCAGATAGTCCTGGACCGCCGGGACCTGGTCCTCCTGCAGCAGCGAGCCGCCGACCTCGTGGCCCTGGGCCTTGAGGAAGGTGTAGGCCATACCGCCGCCGATCAGGATGCGGTCGGCCTTCTCCAGGAGGTGGTCGATCACGCCGAGCTTGTCGGAGACCTTGGCGCCGCCGAGGACCACCGCATAGGGCCGCTTGACGTCCTCGGTGAGCTTCTTCAGGACGGAGAGCTCGGCGGCGATCAGATCGCCCGCGGCGTGCGGCAGCCGCGCCGGGAGGTCGTACACCGAGGCGTGCTTGCGGTGGACCGCGCCGAAGCCGTCGCCCACGTAGAGGTCGGCGAGGGCGGCGAGCCGGTCGGCGAAGGCACCGCGCTCGGTGTCGTCCTTACTGGTCTCACCGGCGTTGAAACGCAGGTTCTCCAGCAGCGCGACCTCGCCGTCGCCGAGCCCCGCCACGGTGGCCCGGGCGCTCTCGTCCACGGTGTCGGTCGCGAAGGCGACCTGCTTGCCGAGGAGTTCGCCGAGCCGCCGGGCGACCGGCGCGAGCGAGTACTGGGGGTCCGGGGCACCCTTGGGGCGGCCCAGGTGCGAGGCGACGATCACCTTGGCGCCCCGGTCCAGGAGCTTGGTGATCGTCGGGACGGCGGCGCGGATCCGGCCGTCGTCGGTGATCGTCTCGCCGTCGAGCGGAACGTTCAGATCGGCGCGGACGAAGACCCGCTGCCCGGCGACCTGAAGATCGTCAATCGTCTTCACAGGGATGACTCCTTGATCATGGATCGGGGCCCGTTACGACGGCGTCGTAGCGGGCCCCGTTCCCTAGCTCATCGGGACGGCGGTCAGAGCCGGCCGCCGACGAAGACGGTCAGGTCGACGAGGCGGTTGGAGTAGCCCCACTCGTTGTCGTACCAGCCGACGACCTTGACCTGCTTGCCCTGGACCATGGTCAGGGAGGAGTCGAAGGTGCAGGACGCGGGCCAGTTGACGATGTCCGAGGAGACGATCGGGTCCTCGGTGTACTCGAGGATGCCCTTGAGCTGACCCTCGGCGGCCTTCTGGAAGGCGGTGTTGATCTCGTCCTTGGTGACCTCGCGGTCGAGCTCCAGGACGAGGTCGGTGACCGAGCCGGTCGGGACCGGGACGCGCATCGCGATGCCGTCCAGCTTGCCCTTGAGCTGCGGGAGGACCAGCGCGGTGGCCTTGGCGGCACCGGTGGAGGTCGGGATGATGTTCTCGGCCGCCGCGCGGGCGCGACGCAGGTCCTTGTGCGGGAAGTCCAGGATGCGCTGGTCGTTGGTGTACGCGTGGACCGTCGTCATCATGCCCTTGACGATGCCGAAGCTCTCGTCGAGGACCTTGGCCATCGGCGCCACACAGTTGGTGGTGCAGGAGGCGTTGGAGATGACGTGGTGGTTCGCCGGGTCGTACTTGTCCTGGTTGACGCCCATCACGATGGTGATGTCCTCGTTCTTGGCGGGCGCGGAGATCAGGACCTTCTTGGCGCCGGCGGCGAGGTGCTTGGCGGCGTCCTCGCGCTTGGTGAAGATGCCGGTGGACTCCACCACGACGTCGGCGCCGAGCTCGCCCCACGGAAGGGCGGCCGGGTCGCGCTCGGCCATCGTCTTGAAGGTCTGGTTGCCCACCGTGATGGTGTCCTCGGTGTGGCTGACCTCGTGCTTCAGCCGGCCGAGGATGGAGTCGTACTTGAGCAAGTGGACCAGGGTGGCGTTGTCGGTCAGGTCGTTGACACCGACGATCTCGATGTCCGCGCCCTGCTCAAGGAGCGCGCGGAAGTAGTTGCGACCGATGCGGCCGAAGCCGTTGATGCCTACGCGGATCGTCACGAACCGATCTCCTCGTTGGTGTGCCGGTCTGGACGCCGGCGAACGTGTATGGGATGTCCCCGACCGCCTCCGACCCTACCGCTATCACGGGACGTACGTGACATTGGCATCGGCGGCCCATGACCACCGGAAAGTGGTACGGACCGCCGATTCAGTCACGATGTGTCACGCGCTGTCAACGACGCAGCGCACGTAGCGCGTCGCCCACCAGCCGGGCCCTCTGGGCGGCGTCCGGGACGTGCTCCAGTCCGAATCCCAGCAGCACGGTGTCCCGCGTGGTGACGCCCGCGACGGTGTGGAAGAGCTCCCGGGAGCGGGACCAGTCACCGGCGTTCGCCGGGCTGCCCTCCGGCGCCCCCGGCACCGTCCAGGGGCCGAGCGCGGTCTCGAAGCCCTCGGAGTCCTCGGCGGCGCCGCCGACGGTGAGCTCGGTGCCGTCCACGAAGGCGCCCCGGCCGCCGGTGCCCGGGTCGGTGACGTACGAGAGCGCCAGCTCGACCTTCTTGCCCGCGTAGCCGCTCAGGTCCAGTGAGACCGGCCGCCACCCCTCGGAGGAGCCCGTCAGGCTGTTCCAGGAGCCCGTGCTGCCCCGCGCGGTGCAGCCGTCGTCACCGGGGGTCAGGTAGTGCTTGAGGAACGGGTGCAGATTGAGCAGGAAGCCCGCCTCGCACTCGGCGGGCACCTTGGTGGAGGAGCCGCCGCCCGCGTCGGGGAGGGTGGTCCAGTCGTCCTGGCCCGCGGTGCGCGCCTCGATGATCACATGGTCGTAGCCGGGCTCGGTGTCATAGCTGAGCCGGAAGTCCAGGGCCGGTTTGTCGGCGGCGGACACGCCGGTGAGGTCCACCGTGCGGGACAGCCGCATCCAGGAGTTGTCACGGTGGCCCGCGGCCGCCATCCAGTCGCCCTCATAAGGCTGGTACGGGGTGCGCGTGTTCGGGTACTCCCCCGCGCCCGCGCTGCGGAACTGGGGGAAGTCCTCGGGTGGCAGCACATCGGAGGTGACGGTGTAGGCGCCCGCGGCATCCAGGGGGTTGCCGGGGGCGTCGCCGAGGTTCGCGCCGGCGCCTGCGAGCGCGCCGGCGCCCTGGAAGGCGGTGGGCGACTTCAGGGTGAGCCGGCTGTCGGCGCCCAGGTAGTACTGACTGAAGTCGTCGGTGTCGGCCGGTCCCACCTCGGAGCTGCCGCCCGCCCGTTCACCCGTGGTGATCAGCTTGCCGCCCTCGTTGAGGAAGTCGCGCACCGCGAGCAGGGTCGGGCCGCCGGGCCGCTCGGCGCCGGTGTACCAGAGCACGGTCTTGAAGTGGCTGAGCACTCCGAGCGCGGACGGCGCCCCCTGGGTGGCCACGTCCCAGACGGCCGCCTTACGGCCGTTGTCGGCCAGCGCCCGGGTGTACGCGGCGGTGTGCCGGGCCGGGGAGGTGCCGCCCTCCTCGGCGATCACCAGCGTGTCGGCGCGGGACCGCTTCGCCACGGCGTAGGTGAACGGCTCGCTCGCGGTCCGCTTGCCGCTCTTCGTACGGCCGGTGAACCAGACCTTGACCTTCTGCCCTGGGTCCGCGCCCTTGACGGCGGCGCGGTACTGGTCGAAGCGGACGTTGTCCTCGCCGCCGTAGGTCTCGCCGCCCCGCCATGCCTTCAGCGGGGCGGTGTGGGTACGGCCGCCGTCCACGCGGTAGTTGAGCTTCTTGTCGCGGACGCTCTTGCGGACGGTCACCGAGACGTCCTGGTCGCCGCCGCGCGCGTACGACGTGGTGAAGGCGTCCGGGGTGAAGTCGGGCGCGGTGAGGCCGACGGACGAGGACGGGCGGTCGGGGTGTTCGGCGGTCTCGGCTACGGAGAGCGCGAACGGGATGTTCTTGGTGAACTCCTGTGCGATCAGCTTCTCGTCGTCCGGGAAGGTGAAGACGGACGCGCAGTCGCGCGGCTGCCAGGGGTCGTCCGGGTCGACGTTGGAGGCGGTCTGACACGTCGACATCTCCGGGGTGAACATCATCATCCCGTTGACGTTCGCCGCGTGGCCGTCCGCCTCGCCGTTGGTGGTGTACAGCTCGGAGGAGACCTGCGGGTGGTAGCCGGGGATCGCGGAGTGCTCCGGGGTGCCGGCGAGGGACTTGTAGAGGACGTCGTCGGGGGTCGGGGTGGCGACCTGCCAGCCGACGCCGTAGAGCAGCAGTTCGGCGGCCGAGTGGTAGTTGATGCCGTAGGTGAAGCCGATGCGCTTCTCGAAGGCGTCCAGCGCCCTGGTCTCCGGCTCGGAGGCGGGCGCCGGACCCCGGTAGGTCTCATCGGCCGGGTCGGCGGACGAACCCTCGTTGTCGTAGCCCCACTTGTAGCCGAAGTTGCGGTTGAGGTCGACGCCGTCGCCCGAGGTGATCTTGCCGTCGCCGTTGTTGTCGCGCAGGTTCTTGCGCCACTGGCGGTTGGCCGGGCTCTGATGGGTGTAGTCGTAGCCGTCCGGGTTGGCGGACAGGACGAACCACAGCTCCGTGCGGTCCACGATCCGGGTGACGCGGTCGTCCTTGCCGTAGTTGTCGAGGTAGTAGTGCATCAGCCGGCGGGTCATCTCCGGCGTGATCCACTCACGGGCGTGCTGGTTGGACATGTACAGCACCGACGGCTTGCTGCCGTCGCGGGTCTTCGCTGCGCCCTTGCTCAGCTTGAGCGCGAGGATGTCCTTGCCCTGGCCGGTCTTGCCGATGCTGACGACCTTGGTGAGGCCGGGGTGCGCCCGGCCGGTCTCGACGATCTCCTGCTTCAGCCCGCCCTCGCCGCTGTAGGGGCGGAAGACGCCGTCGCCCGCGGCCTTCAGCCGGTTGCGGCTCTGTGCGGAGATCTTCTTCTCGGTGAGCCGCACGCCCTTGCCGCGCAGTGCGGCGGCCTGCTCGGCGGTGAGGTAGAGCTCGACCGGGCCGGTGCCCTTGTCGGGCACCTGCCGCCCCAGCTCGGTGCCGTCCGCTCCGGCGCGGAGCAGCAGCGGAATCTGGTCCTTGGTGACCTGGGCGGTCCATACGGACAGCGCGTCGCCGGCGGCTTCCGCCGGCGGTGGCGCGGGGGCCGCGGGTGCCGCGGCCAGTCCCCCCAGGAGCAGCGCGGCCAGTGCCACCACCGCGCCGCTCGATCTCACCGTGCGTCTGAGCTTCATGAGCCCCCCTGGCTTTCGTATGAAGACACGCGGGTGCGCAGCGCTCCAGACTTGTCACGACACATGGTCATGTCAACAGCGGCGCGCGGAACCGCTGTCACATGCCCTGTGACGCACCACGCCCCCGGATCGCTCGTGTGATCCGGGGGCGTGGGGTGCGGCTCTCGTACGGCTTCCCGGGCCGTCAGCTGCCGCGGGCGTCAGCTCGTAGGGCGGTCAGCCGACCATGCCCTCGGCCATCTCCTCGGTCAGGCTGGACTCGGTGCCGGGGATGCCCAGGTCCTGGGCGCGCTTGTCGGCCATGGCCAGCAGCCGGCGGATACGGCCCGCGACGGCGTCCTTGGTCAGCGGCGGGTCGGCGAGGGCGCCCAGCTCCTCCAGGGACGCCTGCTTGTGCTCCATGCGCAGCCGCCCGGCCGCCGCGAGGTGCTCGGGCACCTCCTCCCCCAGGATCTCCAGGGCCCGCTGCACCCGCGCCCCGGCGGCGACGGCGGCGCGGGCCGAGCGGCGCAGATTGGCGTCGTCGAAGTTGGCCAGGCGGTTGGCGGTGGCCCGCACCTCGCGGCGCATCCGCCGCTCCTCCCAGGCGAGGACCGACTCATGCGCCCCCAGCCGCGTCAACAGCGCGCCGATGGCATCACCGTCCCGGACGACCACCCGGTCCACCCCGCGCACCTCGCGCGCCTTGGCGGCGATCTGCAGCCGGCGGGCGGCGCCGACCAGGGCGAGCGCGGCCTCCGGGCCGGGGCAGGTCACCTCCAGGGAGGACGAGCGGCCGGGCTCGGTGAGCGAGCCATGGGCGAGGAAGGCCCCCCGCCAGGCGGCCTCGGCGTCGCAGGTGGCGCCGGAGACGACCTGCGGCGGCAGCCCGCGGATCGGCCGGCCGCGGCCGTCGACCAGGCCGGTCTGCCGCGCCAGCTGGTCACCGCCCGCCACCACCCGCACCACGTACCGGCTGCCGCGGCGCAGCCCGCCGGGGGCCATCACCACCAGATCCGAGGAGTGGCCGAAGATCTCCAGGATGTCCTTGCGGACTCTGCGGGCCGCGATCCCGGTGTCCAGCTCCGCCTCGATCACGATGCGCCCGCTGACCAGGTGCAGCCCGCCCGCGAACCGCAGGATCGCCGAGACCTCCGCTTTCCGGCAGCAGGTCCGGGTGACGGGGAGCCGGGAGATTTCGTCCTTCACCGCTGCCGTCATCGCCATGGGCCGATCCTTCCATGCATCCGAAAAATACGGTCGTACGCGGCCGCCAGAAGCTCCGGGTCATGCTTCGGGGCACCGTCGGTCGCGGCCACCGGCGCCAGCTCGACCGTGCCGCCCAGCCGCTTGGCGGCGTCGCACAGACTGCTCTGGTCGGGGACGGCGGCCTCGTCGGCCAGCACCACGTCGAAGGCGAGTTTAGGGGCGTGTCGGGCCAAAACCTCCAAATGACGCTGCGGGGAGAAGCCCTCGGTTTCTCCCGGCTGAGGGGCGAGGTTCAGCGAGAGCACGCGCCGGGCCTTGGTCTCGGTGAGCGCCTTGAGCAGTTCGGGGACCAGCAGATGCGGGATCACGGAGGAGAACCAGGAGCCGGGCCCCAGCACCACCCAGTCGGCGTCCATGACCGCCTCGACGGCCTCGGGGACGGCCGGCGGATCGTGCGGCACCAGGTGGACCGACTGCACCTCGCCGGGGGTGAGCGCCACGGTGGCCTGCCCGGCGACGGTGGAGACCTCGTCCGGGCGCGCCGGGTCATGGCCCCGGACGTACGCCTGGAGCTCCAGGGGGACGGCCGACATGGGCAGCACCCGGCCGTGGGCTCCCAGCAGCTTGCCGACCAGGTCGAGCGCCTTCACATGGTCGCCCAGCTGCTCCCACAGGGCGACGATCAGCACATTGCCGACCGCGTGGCCGTGCAGATCGCCCTCACTGGCGAAGCGGTGCTGGATGACCCGCGCCCAGGTCTGGCCCCAGTCGTCGTCGCCGCACAGCGCGGCCAGGGCCTTGCGCAGATCGCCGGGCGGCAGCACGCCCAGCTCGTCGCGGAGGCGTCCGCTGGAACCCCCGTCGTCGGCCACGGTGACGACGGCGGTCAGATCGCCGGTGATCCGGCGCAGCGCCGCGAGCGACGCCGACAGGCCCATGCCGCCACCCAGGGCGACCACCTTGGGCTGCGCGCCCCGGTTCGTCCGCGCCCCGACCAGCCGCCGCAGCCGACTGCTACGAATGGTCACTCGCGCCCCATGTCCCGGTGGACGATGACGGTCTCCACTCCCTCGGCGGCCAGCCGTGGGGCCAGCCGCTCGGACATCGCGACGCTGCGGTGCTTGCCGCCGGTGCAGCCGACGGCGATGGTCACATAGCGCTTGCCCTCGCGGCGGTAGCCCGCGGCGATGAGCTGGAGCAGCTCCGCGTAGCGGTCCAGGAACTCCTTGGCGCCGGGCTGGTTGAAGACGTAGCTGGAGACCTCCTCGTTGAGCCCGGTGAAGGGGCGCAGCTCGGGGACCCAGTGCGGATTGGGCAGGAAGCGGCAGTCCACCACCAGATCGGCGTCGACCGGCAGCCCGTACTTGTAGCCGAACGACATCACGGTGGCCCGCAGCTCGGGCTCCTCCTCGCCCGCGAACTGGGCGTCCATCTTGGCCCGCAGCTCATGGACGTTGAGGCTGGAGGTGTCGATCACCAGATCGGCGTCCCCGCGCAGCTCGCGCAGCAGATCGCGCTCGGCGGCGATACCGTCCACGATCCGGCCGTCGCCCTGGAGGGGGTGCGGGCGGCGCACGGACTCGAAGCGGCGCACCAGCGCCTCGTCGGACGCCTCCAGGAACAGCACGCGCCGCTTGACGTTCTTGGCGGCGAGGTCGGCGAGGGATTCGCGGAGGTTGTCGAAGAAGCGGCGGCCGCGGACGTCCACCACCACGGCGATCCGGGCCACATTGCCCTGGGAGCGGGCGCCCAGGTCGACCATGGTGGGGATCAGCGCGGGCGGCAGGTTGTCCACGACGAACCAGCCGAGGTCCTCCAGACACTTGGCGGCGGTGCTGCGGCCCGCGCCCGACATTCCAGAGATGATCACCAGCTCGGGGATGGCCGCCGCCTCGGCGGACTCGCCCGACGTGCCCGTATTCACCTGCGCTCCGTCTCCATGGTTCTCGTGCTCGGTCATGGTCTGGTCCCCCCGTTCGACGACGCCGCGCCGGCGGCCTCGTCCTCAATGATCTCTCCTGTGGCGGTGTTCACGGCGGGCGCGGCCGGGGCGGACCCGGCGAGCGCCGCGGCGACCGTCTCGGCCGTCTTACGGCCGACGCCGGGCACCTCGCAGATCTGCTCGACCGTGGCGGCGCGCAGCCGCTTGACCGAGCCGAAGTGCTTCAGCAGGGCCTGCTTACGGCTGTCACCGAGGCCCGGAACGGTGTCCAGCGGCCCGGCCTTCAGCGACTTGGCGCGCTTGCTGCGCTGGTAGGTGATGGCGAAGCGGTGGGCCTCGTCGCGGACCCGCTGGAGGAGGTAGAGGCCCTCGCTGCTGCGGGGCAGCACCACCGGGTCGTCCTCGTCCGGCAGCCACACCTCCTCCAGCCGCTTGGCGAGGCCGCAGACGGCGACGTCGTCGACGCCGAGCTCGTCCAGGGCCCGCTTGGCGGCGGCCACCTGCGGCTTGCCGCCGTCGACCACGACGAGCTGGGGCGGGTAGGCGAACCGCTTCGGCCTGCCCTCCTCGTCGATCGGGCCGGAGGGCCCCTGGCCGGGTCCGTCGGGTCCTTCGGGACCACCGGGTCCTTCGGGTCGGTCGATGGGCTGCCCGGCGGTCCCGGGAACCCCGGCGATTGCAGATGCCTCGGTGGCCCCGGGAACCCCTTCAGCCCCGGTGGCTTCCTCCTGCCACTCCCCCGTCTTCTGCTTCTCCTGCAGATAGCGGCGGAAGCGGCGGCTCACGACCTCGTGCATGGAGCGGACATCGTCCTGCCCGGCGAAGCTCTTGATCTGGAAGCGGCGGTACTCACTCTTCCGGGGGAGCCCGTCCTCGAAGACCACCATGGAGGCCACCACGTCATCGCCCTGGAGGTGGGAGATGTCAAAGCACTCCACGCGCAGCGGAGCGGAGTCAAGACCCAGGGCCTCGGCGATCTCCTCCAGCGCCCGGGAGCGGGTGGTGAGGTCGGAGGCGCGCTTGGTCTTGTGCAGCGCGAGCGCCTGCTGGGCGTTGCGCTGGACGGTCTCCATGAGGTCCTTCTTGTCGCCGCGCTGCGGGATGCGCAGATCGACCCGGGAGCCGCGGCGGTCGGCGAGCCACTGGGCGACCGGCTCGGCCGGTTCCGGCACGGCGGGCACCAGGACCTCCTTGGGGACCGCGTCGCCGCGCTCCTCCCCGTAGAGCTGCTGGAGGGCGTGCTCGACCAGCCCGGCGGTGTCGACGGCCTCGACCTTGTCGGTGACCCAGCCGCGCTGACCGCGCACCCGGCCGCCGCGCACATGGAAGATCTGGACGGCGGCCTCCAGCTCGTCCTCGGCGACCGCTATCAGGTCGGCGTCGGTGGCGTCGGCGAGCACCACCGCGTTCTTCTCCATGGCGCGCTTGAGCGCCCCTATGTCGTCGCGGAGCCGGGCCGCCTTCTCGTACTCCATCTCCTCGGCGGCCTCGTGCATCTGCTCTTCCAGGCGGCGCAGATAGGTGCCGGTGCGCCCGGCCATGAAGTCGCAGAACTCCTCGGCCAGTTGACGGTGCTCCTCGGCGGTGACACGGCCGACGCAGGGGGCCGAGCACTTGCCGATGTAGCCGAGCAGACAGGGGCGGCCGATCTGGGCGGAGCGCTTGAACACCCCGGCGGAGCAGGTCCGGACGGGGAACACGCGCAGCATCAGGTCGACGGTCTCGCGGATGGCCCAGGCGTGGGCGTACGGGCCGAAGTAGCGCACGCCCTTCTTCTTGGCGCCGCGCATCACCTGGACCCGGGGGAACTCCTCGTTGAGGGTCACGGCGAGGGAGGGGTAGCTCTTGTCGTCGCGGTACTTGACGTTGAACCGGGGGTCGAACTCCTTGATCCAGGAGTACTCGAGCTGCAGGGCCTCGACCTCGGTGGAGACCACGGTCCACTCCACGGCGGCGGCCGTGGTGACCATGGTGCGGGTCCGCGGGTGGAGGTTCGCCAGGTCCTGGAAGTACGACGAGAGCCGTTGGCGCAGGCTCTTCGCCTTTCCGACGTAGATCACCCGGCCGTGCTCGTCACGGAACTTGTAGACCCCCGGCGAGTCGGGGATCTGTCCCGGCTTGGGGCGGTAGCTGCTCGGGTCGGCCATGGTCACCACCCTACTTGCGGGGAGTGACACATCCGGTGCCCTCGGGACGCGGTTCGGTGAGGTCCAGGGGATTTGGGGATTCCGCGGCACGCCCGGGCGCGCGCCGGGCGGGCGCCGGGCGGCCGGGCGGCGTCGCCCGCGTCGTCCGCGTCGCCCGCGTCGTCCGCGTCGTCCGCGTCGTCCGCGTCGTCCGCCCAGGATGTCGCCCGCTCAGGCGTCGGGGCCCGCGACGAGCCGTCCGCCCTTCGCGGTGACCGGGACCGACGGCAGCGGCTTCTCCGCGGGCCCCTGGACGACCTTGCCGGTGCGGGCGTCGAACTGGCTGCCGTGGCAGGGACAGTTGATCTTGCCGTCCTCGACGGTGTCGACGACACATCCGGCGTGCGTGCACACCGCGCTGAACGCCGTGAACTCCCCCTTGGCCGGCTGGGCGACCACCACCCGCTGCTCGCGGTAGATCTTGGCGCCGCCGACCGGCACGACACCGGCCGAGCCGAGCTCGACGGGGGCGGTGGGCGTCGGGGACGCCTTCTTGCCCGACCCGTCCGGGGAGCAGGCCGCCGCCCCGAGTCCGGCGGCTCCGGCCAGCGCGGCGCAGCACAGGACGGTTCGTCGGGAGGCGGGCTGGCTGGACATCTGCGGCTCCTGGGGTGTGGCGGCCCTCCGACCATACCGGTACAGATCCTTCCGTTCGCCGCCGCCCCCGGGGAGGGAGTAAACGCTTGCGCAAACGTTTACGTCCGGCGCCCGATGCGATACGTTACGTGCCCCCGTCTCCCCTCGGACCGGCTCTCCCGACGACCCCGACGTTAAGGACCGCAGCGGATGGCAACCATGGTCGATGTCGCCCGTCGCGCCGGGGTGTCCGTGGCCACCGTCTCGCATGTGCTCAACGAGACCCGGCCGGTCCGCCCCGGCACCCGTAAGGCCGTGCTGGACGCCATCGACGACCTCGGCTACATCCCCAATACGCTGGCGCGCTCCCTGGTGACCGCGCGCACCCGCTCGATCGGCCTGGCCGTCTCGGCGATCAGCAATCCGTACTTCACCGAGATCCTCCAGGGCGTCGAATCCAGCGCCCTGGAGCGGGGCTACGGTCTGCTGATCGCCGATCCACATGACGACCCCGCGCATGAGCTCACCGTCGTCCGGCTGCTCCATGAGCGGCGGGTGGACGGCGTGATCGTCGCCCCGTCGGCCGAGCCCGCCGGGCTGCTGGAGTATCTGGCCCGCCGTGAGATCCCCGCCGTCTTCCTCGACCGGCTGGTCGGTGACGCCCATGACCAGGTGTGCGCCGAGAACGCCCGCCCCGTCGAACAGCTGGTCGGCCACCTCGCCGATCTCGGCCACACCCGCGTCGGACTGGTCGCGGGGCTGCCTGGCCTGAGCACCACCATCGAGCGGATCGCGGGCTACCGGGCCGGTCTTGAGCGGCACGGGCTGCCGTTCCGCCCCGGGCTGCTGGCCGAGGGCCACTCCGAGGCGCGGGGCGCGGAGGACGCCGTTCACCGGCTGCTGGACTCCCCCGAGCCGCCCACCGCGATCATCACCGCGAACAACGCGATGACCATCGGTGCGCTGCGCGCCCTGCGGACGGCGGGGCTGAGCGTGCCGGACGATCTCGCGCTGGTCTGCTTCGACGACTTCTCCTGGGCGGATGTCTTCTCCCCCGGGCTCACCGCGATCTCCCAGCCCAGCCGGGAGATCGGCGCCACCGCCGTCCGGCTGCTGCTCGAGCGGCTGGAGAACCCGGGGCGGCCGCCGCGCACCGTCCGGCTGCCCTGCGCCTTCGTCCACCGCACCTCGTGCGGCTGTGTGGCCGATGCCCTCGACCGACCGCTCCCCGGAACCCCCGGAATCGCCGGAAAGGACCCCGTCTCGTGATCGTCGTCGCCGGAGAAGCCCTGATCGACCTCGTGCCCGAGCGCACGTCGAGCGCCGCGGCGGGTGACCGGCTGCCCGCGCTGCGGCCGGCGCGCGGCGGAGGCCCGTACAACACCGCGCTGTCGCTGGGGCGGCTCGGCTCGCCCACCGCGTTCTGCTCGCGGGTCTCCACGGACGGCTTCGGGGAGGCGCTGCTGGAGGGGTTGCGGAAGGACGGCGTGGACACCGCGCTGGTGCAGCGCGGCGGGGAGCCCACAACCCTGGCCGTCGCCTCCATCGGGGCCGATGGCTCGGCCGGGTACGGCTTCTATGTGCAGGGCACCGCGGACCGGCTCTTCACCCTGCCGCCGTCCCTCCCGGAGGGGGTGAGCGCGCTGTCGCTGGGCACCTGCTCGCTGGTGCTGGAGCCGGGCGCGAGCGCGTACGAGGAGCTGCTGCGGCGCGAGGCCGCGCGCGGGGTCTTCACCACGCTGGACCCCAATATCCGCACCGGTCTGATCCCCGACGCCGATGCCTACCGGGCCCGCTTCCACGGCTGGCTGCCCCATATCGGCCTGCTGAAGCTGTCCATAGAGGACGCCAGGTGGCTGGCCGATTCGGAGGACGCGGGGGATGTCGAGAGGGCCGTGGGCGCGTGGCTGGCGGCGGGCCCGGCGGCCGTGGTGCTCACCCACGGCGGGGAGGGGCTGAGCGTACGGCGGCAGGACGGCTCGGTGATCTCGGTGCCGGGCGAGCGGGTGGACATCGTGGACACCATCGGGGCGGGCGACACCGTGAACGCCGCGCTGCTGCACCGGCTGGCGGAGCACCAGGCGCTGTCGTCGCCCGCGCTGGCCAAGCTGGACGAGGCGGCCTGGCGGGATGTGCTGGGCTTCGCCGCCCGCGCCGCCGCGATCACCTGCTCCCGCGCGGGCGCGGAGCCGCCCTACGCTTCCGAGCTGGCCTGAGCCCGCCGCTACGCCTGCGCTCGCGCCGCGCCCGGTCGGTCCGGGCGCGGCGCGGGCACAGGAGCTCGGGGCTACTTCGCGGCCGCCCGCTTGGAGGCGACCGTGGTCTTGGCCGCCGCCTTCTTGGCCACGGTCTTCTTCGCCGCGGTCTTCTTGGCCGCCGTGGACTTGGCGGCGGCCTTCTTGGCGGGCGCCTTCTTGGTGGTCGCGCCGCCCTTGCGCGCGGCGGGCACCGTCGCGTCGCTCACCCGGTCGCCCAGCATGTCCCGCAGGAACTTCCCGGTGTGGCTGACCGGGATCGAGGCCACGTCCTCCGGGGTGCCCTCGGCGATCACCAGACCGCCGCCGCTGCCGCCCTCGGGGCCCATGTCCACGACCCAGTCGGCCGTCTTGATCACATCGAGGTTGTGCTCGATGACGATCACCGTGTTGCCCTTGTCGACCAGGCCGGAGAGCACGCTGATCAGCTTGCTGATGTCCTCGAAGTGCAGACCGGTGGTCGGCTCGTCCAGCACATACACCGTGCGGCCGGTCGACCGCTTCTGGAGCTCGCTCGCCAGCTTGACGCGCTGGGCCTCACCGCCGGAGAGGGTCGGCGCGGGCTGCCCGAGCCGGACATAGCCCAGCCCGACCTCGTTGAGGGTGCGCAGATGGCGGGCGATGGTGGGCACCGCCTCGAAGAAGTCCAGGGCCTCCTCGATGGGCATGTCCAGCACCTCGGCGATGGACTTGCCCTTGTAGTGCACCTCCAGGGTCTCCCGGTTGTAGCGCGCGCCGTGGCAGACCTCGCACGGCACATACACATCCGGCAGGAAGTTCATCTCGATCTTGATGGTGCCGTCACCGGAGCAGTTCTCGCAGCGGCCGCCCTTGACGTTGAAGGAGAACCGCCCGGGCTGGTACCCGCGGACCTTGGCCTCCATCGTCTCCGCGAACAGCTTGCGCACATGGTCGAAGACGCCGGTGTACGTGGCCGGGTTGGAGCGCGGGGTGCGGCCGATGGGCGACTGGTCGACATGCACCACCTTGTCGACGAGATCGTCACCGGCGACCCGGGTGTGCCGCCCGGGAACCGCCCGCGCGCCGTTCAGCTCGCGGGCCAGATGGGTGTAGAGGATGTCGTTGACCAGCGTGGACTTACCCGATCCCGAAACACCGGTGACGGCGGTGAGCACCCCGAGCGGGAAGGACACGTCGATGTCCTGGAGGTTGTTCTCCCGGGCGCCGTGGACCGTGAGGCGCCGCTTGGGGTCCACGGGCCGGCGCGTCGGCGGCAGCGGGATGGCCTTCTTGCCGGACAGATAGTGCCCGGTCACCGACTCCTGGTTGACCAGCAGCTCGCTCAGCGGCCCGCTGTGCACCACCTTGCCGCCGTGCTCGCCCGCGCCCGGGCCGATGTCCACCACCCAGTCCGAGGTCTTGATGGTGTCCTCGTCGTGCTCCACGACGATCAGGGTGTTACCGAGGTCGCGCAGCCGCACCAGCGTCTCGATCAGCCGGTGGTTGTCGCGCTGGTGCAGGCCGATGGACGGCTCGTCCAGCACATAGAGCACACCGACCAGACCGGAGCCGATCTGGGTGGCCAGCCGGATGCGCTGGGCCTCGCCGCCGGAGAGGGTGCCCGCGGCGCGGTTGAGCGAGAGGTAGTCCAGGCCGACGTCGACGAGGAACCGCAGCCGCTCGTTGACCTCCTTGAGGACCCGCTCGGCGATGGTCTTCTCGCGCGCGCTCAGCTCCATGCCGCGCAGGAACTCGGCGCATTCGCTGATCGACATCGCCGAGACGTCCGCGATGGACTTGTCCTGCACGGTGACGGCCAGCACGATCGGCTTCAGGCGGGTGCCCTCACAGGTGGGGCAGGGCACCTCGCGCATATAGCCCTCGAACCGCTCCCTGCTGGCGTCGCTCTCCGCCTCCGAGTGGCGCCGCTTCACATAGGGCAGCGCGCCCTCGAAGGCCGTGGTGTACGCCCGCTGGCGGCCGTAGCGATTGCGGTAGCGGACCTCGATCTGGGTCCGGTGGCCATTGAGCAGCGCCTTCTTGGCACGCTGCGGAAGCCCGGCCCAGGGGACGTCCGTACGGAAGCCGAGCGCGTCGGCGAGCGCGCCGACCAGGCGGCCGAAGTAGTCCTTGGTGTGGCCGTGGGACCAGGGGTGGATGGCGCCCTCGTCCAGCGACTTCTCCTCGTCCGGGACGATCAGCTCCGGGTCGACCTCCATCCGGGTGCCGATGCCGGTGCACTCCGGGCAGGCGCCGAAGGGCGAGTTGAAGGAGAAGGTGCGCGGCTCCAGCTCCTCGAAGGACAGGTCGTCGTACGGGCAGTAGAGGTGCTCGGAGAACATCCGCTCCCGCTGCGGGTCGTCCTCCTCCAGGTCCACGAAGTCGAGGATCACCATGCCGCCGGAGAGGCCGAGCGCGGTCTCCACCGAGTCCGTCAGCCGGCGCTTGGCGCTGTCCTTGACGGTGAGGCGGTCCACGACCACCTCGATGGTGTGCTTCTCCTGCTTCTTCAGCTTCGGCGGGTCGGACAGCTGGATGGTGGCGCCGTCCACCCGGGCGCGGCTGTAGCCCTTGGTCTGGAGATCGGAGAAGAGGTCGACGAACTCCCCCTTGCGCTCGCGCACCAGCGGGGAGAGCACCTGGAAGCGGCTGCCCTCGGGGAGCTCCAGCACCCGGTCCACGATCGCCTGCGGCGACTGGCGGGCGATCGGACGGCCGCACTCGGGGCAGTGCGGCTTGCCGATACGGGCGAACAGCAGCCGGAGGTAGTCATAGACCTCGGTGATGGTGCCGACCGTCGAGCGCGGGTTCCGCGAGGTCGACTTCTGGTCGATCGACACCGCGGGGGACAGGCCCTCGATGAAGTCCACATCGGGCTTGTCCATCTGCCCCAGGAACTGGCGGGCGTAGGAGGAGAGCGACTCGACGTACCGGCGCTGCCCCTCGGCGAAGATCGTGTCGAACGCGAGGGACGACTTGCCCGACCCGGACAGCCCGGTGAAGACGATGAGCGAGTCGCGAGGAAGGTCGAGTGAGACGTTCTTGAGGTTGTGCTCGCGAGCGCCACGAACGATGAGACGGTCGGCCACGCCGGTCGGCACCTTTCTTGAGAGAGTCGGGGTGCGCCGAGCCCGCTCGCGGGGCGGCCCTGCCGGTCGGAGCAGAGGCGGAGCGGAGCGAAGCCCCCAACCCAGGGTATGGGGGCACGACGACGATGTCTTAAGGATGCAGCACACCGAGCCTATAGCACGCACATTCGATTTGCGGGACGCGGGAGCCGACTTCACCCGATCGTGTGGTGCGCCCTCCGGCCGGCTGAACCCGCGGCCATGTGCCGGCCCACCCCGCGGAGCGCCCGCCGTACGAGGTGGCCCCGCGGGGCATCAGCTCGCCGTGCTCCTTGATACAAGGTTCGCCTTGTTACAAGGTGCGCCGGGCACCCGGATATTCCCCCGCCGCGCCCGGTCACCGGGCCCGGCGACGCGGACGTCCGGCACACCGGACGCCCCACTCATGGGCGGCGCCGGTCTCTTCTGCCCCGACGGCCCCCCGCCCGCCCCGCCCGCACTAGGCTGAGGCCATGACCTACAGCGGAGTGGTGACGGTCGGCGGACCGGCCGACGTGCATGAACTGCCCGATCTCATGATCTCGAAGGTCGCGGTGGGCCCCATGGCCAACAACGCCTATCTGCTGCGCTGCCGGGCCACCGACGAACAGCTGCTGATCGACGCCGCCGCGGAGCCGCACACCCTGCTCTCCCTCATCGGCGAGAGCGGGATCGCGTCCGTGGTCACCACCCACCGCCACCCCGACCACTGGGGCGCGCTGCGCGAGGTGATGGAGGCCACCGGCGCCCGTACCTACGCGGGCCGCTACGACGCGGAGGGCATCCCGGCGCGCACCGATGTCCTGGTCGAGGACGGCGACACGCTGCGGGTCGGGCGGGTCGAGCTGACCGCCCGCCATCTGGTCGGCCACACCCCGGGCAGCATCGCCCTGATCTACGACGATCCGCACGGCCATCCGCACGTGTTCACCGGCGACTGCCTCTTCCCGGGCGGGGTCGGTAACACCCGTAAGGATCCCAAGGCGTTCGAGAGCCTGATCAACGACGTGGAGACCAAGCTCTTCGACCAGCTCTCCGACGAGACCTGGGTCTACCCCGGCCACGGCGACGACACCACCCTCGGCGCCGAGCGCCCGCACCTCGCGGAGTGGCGCGAGCGCGGCTGGTAGCGCCGCTCGCACGGCCCCGGAGCGCCGCGCGCCTCCGTACGCCCCGTGACCCCCGGCGGGCCGGGGCGGTTGTCGCGTCATGCAGCACGACCGCTCTCCGCAGCATGACGGCCCTCCGTCCATGGCCCGCCTCGCCGCCGCGTCCATGGCGGGCACCGCGATCGAGTTCTACGACTTCTTCGTCTACGGCACGGCCGCGGCGCTCGTCCTCGGCCCGCTGTTCTTCCCCACCTTCTCGCCGCTGGCCGGCACCCTCGCCGCCTTCGGCACCTTCGCCGTCGGCTTCGTCTCCCGGCCGCTGGGCTCGATGCTCTTCGGGCCCCTCGGCGACCGCCACGGGCGCCGTCCGGTGCTCATCGCCTCCCTGCTGCTCACCGGTCTCGCGACCGTCGCCGTGGGCTTCGTCCCGGACTACGACTCGATCGGCATCGCCGCCCCCGTCCTGCTGCTCGTGCTGCGCTTCCTGCAAGGGCTGGGGCTCGGCGGTGAATGGGGCGGCGCGGTGCTGCTGACCGCCGAGCACGCGCCCGCGCGGCGGCGCGGGCTGTGGTCGGGCTTTCCGCAGGTGGGCCCGTCCATCGGCTTTCTGCTGGCCAACGGCACGATGCTGGCCCTGTCGGCCACGCTCAGCGACGGCGAGTTCCGGTCCTGGGGGTGGCGGGTGCCGTTCTGGGGCGCGGGGCTGCTGGTGGGCGCCGGGCTGCTACTGCGGGCCCAGGTGACCGAGACCCCGCGGTTCCGGGAGCTGGCCGAGCGCGGCGAACAAGCCGCCGCGCCGCTTGCCGAGGTGGTGCGCGGCCACTGGCGGCTGGTCCTGCTGACCGCGGGCGGGCTTGCGGTGGGCTATGCGGTCTTCTACGCGGTCACGACCTGGTCCCTGGCGTACGGCACGGAGCGGCTCGGGGTGGCCCGCACCACCCTGCTGGGCTGCGTCATGGCGGCCGTGGCGGTCCTGGGCGCCCTGACGCCCCTGGCGGCCCATCTCGGCGATCGCTTCGGGCGGCGGCCGATGTGTCTGGTGGGCTGCGTGGCCACCGTGGTGTGGATGTTTCCGCTGGTGGCGCTGTTGCGCACCGGTGAGCCTCCGCTGATGTTCCTCGGCTTCCTGGGCGCGCTGCTCGCCTTCATCACCATGTTCGCCGTGACCGCGGCCTATCTGCCCGAGCTGTTCGAGGCGCGGGTGCGCTGTACGGGGGCGGCGCTCGGCTACAACCTCGCGGGCGTCCTGGGCGGGGCGCTCACGCCGATCGTGGCGACGGCGGTGTCCCACGGCGACGGCCCGCCCTGGGGCGTCGCCGCGTATCTGACCGCCGTGGCGCTGCTGAGCCTGGGCTGCTTCGCCCTGCTGCCGGAGACACGGCCGACGGCCGACCGTCCGGATGGTGGACGGTCGGCCGTACGGCCTCTGGAGGCCGGGGAGGCGGCTGTGTGAGCCCGTCTCCCGGATCCGGGACGGGACAGCTGTCGGACGCCGTCGGGCGCTCTCGGGCGCCGTCAGGGCGGTGACGCCGCGGACGCCGTCAGACGTCGACGCTGTCCTTGTCCCGGGTCCGGTCCTCCCCGCTCCCCGCCTCCGCCAGGGCCTGTTTCCTCGAGGCGTACAGACTGGTGGCCGTGGTGACGGCGAGCACCGCGCAGATGACGCCGAGCGAGACCGGGATGCTGATCTCCGGGACGTGCACCCCGGACTCGTGCAGCGCGTGCAGCACCAGCTTGACGCCGATGAAACCGAGGATGATCGACAGCCCGTACGAGAGGTGGACCAGCTTCTTGAGCAGGCCGCCGATGAGGAAGTACAGCTGGCGCAGGCCCATCAGCGCGAAGGCGTTGGCGGTGAAGACGATGTACGGGTCCTGGGTGAGGCCGAAGATCGCGGGTATCGAGTCCAGCGCGAAGAGGACGTCCGTGGTGCCGATCGCCAGCATGACGATCAGCATCGGGGTCATCAGCCGCTTGCCGTTCTCCACGATGAACAGCTTGGTGCCGTGGTACTGGTCGGTGGACGGGAACCGCTTCTCGACCGCCTTGAGCAGCCGGTTCTCCTCGAACTCCTCTTCCTCCTCATCGGCCCGCGCCTCCTGGATGAGCTTCCAGGCCGTCCAGATGAGGAAGGCGCCGAAGATGTAGAAGACCCAGGCGAAGGTCGAGACGATCGCGGCGCCCGCGGCGATGAAGACCGCGCGCAGCACCAGGGCGATCAGCACACCCACCATCAGCACGCGCTGCTGGTAGATCGTCGGCACGGCGAACTTCGCCATGATCAGGACGAAGACGAAGAGGTTGTCGACGCTCAGCGACTTCTCGGTGATGAAGCCCGCGAAGAACTCGCCGGAGGGCTGGCCGCCCGCGAAGACCAGCAGCCCGAGCCCGAAGAGCCCGGCGAGGGCGACCCAGACGGCGGTCCAGATCCCGGCCTCCTTGAGGGAGACCTCATGCGGTTTGCGGCCGCCTATGAAGAAGTCGACGGCGATCAGGGCGCAGAGGCCGATGATCGTCAGCCCCCACATGGTCACGGAAACGTCCACGGTTCCTCCGGCATTCGTACGGCAGTCTCAGCGTCGTCGCTGCCGGAGGTCTCTTCCGCCCATGGACCGCGCCGTGGACCGGTGTCCCGGGATTCCGTCCGGCCTCCTGGTGCCGGACGGAATCCGTGGTGACGGGAACACCGCTAAGGAGTACTCCCCTCCGCGTAAAAGAGAGTACAGGAATCCCCATGAGAGAGTAAAGAAAAAGGCAAAAGCCCTGGTCGGAGCGGGACAATCAGGGTCAGCCGCCGTATGACTGGCGGGCCCGCGCGGCCCTCAGAGCCTGCGCGGCCCTCCCCACCTCCCCCAGCACCTGGCCCAGCACCCGGCTGCCCGGCGGCACCATCGACGGCTCGTACGTCCACGCATGGCCCACCCAGGGGTCGGCGAGGTGGTCGTCGGCCACCGGCGTGAGCCGCAGCAGCGACCGCCACAGCGGGTCCAGCACCGGACCGTAGGCCCGCGCGTCCTCGCGGTCGGCGACCATCATCAGATGCACGCCCACCGAGGGCCCCTCGTCCGCCAGATAGCGCAGCTGGGTGACGGCCCGGTCGTCGAAGCCGTGCGGGAAGTCATGGACGATCAGCAGCTGCTCGGCGGTGTCCATATCCGGCGGCAGCGCGTCCGTGGCCCGGCTGCGGATCGCCATCTGCACCAGGTCGACCCGCTGGGTCAGCGCGGCGAGCACCGCCGAGACCCCCTGGGCCCCGGCCGCCGGCGGCTCGGCCAGCACACCGGACCCCACCAGCGGCGCGAACGAGCCCGCGGCCGAACCCGCCGGGTCGATCACATGCACCGCGAACTCCCCCGCCGGATAGACCGCCAGCATCCGCGCCACGATCGCCACCGCCGCGTCCGCCGCCAGCCTGCGCAGCTCACCCGAGTCGGCCGGCCCGTCGAACGAGCCCGAACGCCCGGCGTCGATCCACAGCCCGCGCTCCAGCGGCAGCCGCACCAGCATGGGGATGCGCAGATCGGCGCACTCCGGGAGGCTCAGATCGCCCAGGCGCAAGGCCATCGGGACCTCCATGGGCACCTGGTACGCCTGCCATACGGGGCTGTCCCAGCGGGCGTAGGCGGGCGGCAGCGCGGGCTCCACCACCTCGGCCTCGGCGATGAGCTGCGCCAGATCGCGATCGAGGGCGGCCCGGGCCTGCTCGACGAGGTCGGTGTGCTTGGCGCGTGCCTCGGCGCGGGCGGAGTCGGCGGCCGGGCCCACCCGGGTGCGCGGGTCGGAGAGCACCCGGTCCAGCTCCTGCTCCATGCGGGACTCGGCGAAGTCGACGGCACTGCGGTAGGCCGCGGTCGTCCGGGCCAGGTCCTCGAACATGCCCCAGACCTGGTTGTAGAGCCGCTCGTCCATGGACCAGCCGGAGGCGTCGCCCGCGACCGGCTGGGCGGGCTGCCCGGGGGCGGCGGGCGGCGCCGTGGGCGGGGGCGTGGGCGGCGCGGCCGTACGGCGGCCCGGGTGCTGGTAGTCGATGGGCCCTCCGGCGGCGGGCGCGCCCTGCGGCTGCCGCGGCG
>NZ_JACVYG010000129.1:0-6378 GCF_014712245.1 Streptomyces sp. 5-10 | reverse complement strand
GCCAACGACACCATCACCGCCCACAACACCGGCTGCACCACATCCACCCGCTCCAACGCCTCCGCGGCACCCTCACCGCCGCGCAACACCTCCACCAGCGACCAGTCCACATGCGGCGCCAGGGCCGCCCCGCATTCCTCGATCCGCTCCGCGAACACCGGCGAGGAATCCAGCAGCCCGGCCGCCATCCCCACCCACTGCGACCCCTGACCGGGGAAGACGAAGGCGACCCCGGCACTGCGCTTGGCAACGCCTTCGACCAGCCCGGAGCCGCCCCGGCCGGCAAGGTGATCAGTCAGCGCCCGTACGGCCTCCGCACGATCGGAGGCCAGCACGACCGAACGGTGCTCGAAGGCGGTCCGCGTCGTGGCGAGGGAGAATCCGATGTCCTCGGCCGCGACCTCCGGGTGCCGCTCCACATGCTCCAGCAGCCGCCTGGCCTGGGCGCGCAGCGCCGCCTCGGACTTGCTCGACAGCAGCCAGGGGACGAGCGGCAACGCCGTCCGGGGCACCGTCGCCCCCTCCGCCACGCCCGCGTCAGAAGCGGTGTCGGCAGCGGCCGGCGACGGCGCCTCCTCGATGATGGCGTGGGCGTTGGTGCCGCTGATGCCGAACGAGGACACACCGGCCCGGCGCGGCTCCTCACCCCCGGGCCACGCGGTGGCCTCGGCGAGGAGCTCGACAGTGCCCGTCACCCAGTCCACGTGCGGGGACGGCTCCTCGATGTGCAAGGTGGGCGGCAGCATGCCGTGCCGCATCGCCAGCACCATCTTCATCACACCCGCCACACCGGCCGCCGCCTGGGTATGACCGATGTTCGACTTCACCGACCCCAGCAGCAGCGGATGATCCGCCGTACGCTCACGGCCGTACGTGGCCAGCAGCGCCTGCGCCTCGATCGGATCACCCAGCGACGTTCCCGTCCCATGCGCCTCCACCGCATCGACCTGCCCGGCCGTGAGCCCGGCGTTGGCCAGCGCCTGACGGATCACCCGCTGCTGCGACGGCCCATTGGGAGCGGACAGCGCACTGCTCGCGCCGTCCTGATTGATCGCCGTACCCCGCACAACCGCCAACACACGATGCCCATTGCGCCGCGCATCGGACAGCCGCTCCAGGAACAGCATGCCCACACCCTCAGCGGGCCCGAACCCGTCCGCCCCCGCCGCGAACGGCTTGCACCGCCCATCCGCCGCAAGCCCACGTTGACGGCTGAAACCAATGAACGTGCCAGGCGTGGCCATGACGGTGACACCACCGGCCAGAGCCAGGGAACACTCACCCTGACGCAGCGCCTGCACCGCCAGATGCAGAGCCACCAGCGACGAGGAACACGCGGTGTCCACCGTCACCGCCGGACCCTCCAGACCCAGGGTGTAGGCCACACGCCCGGACACGACACTGATGGCGCTTCCGGTCACCAGGTGGCCCTCGACACCATCGGGGGCCTCGTGCACCCGCGGCCCGTAGTCAGGGGCCACCGCCCCGACAAAGACCCCGGACCGGCTGCCCTTGAGCGAGGCCGGATCAATACCCGCCCCCTCAATCGCCTCCCACGAAGTCTCCAGCAGCAGCCGCTGCTGGGGGTCCATCGCCAGCGCCTCACGCGGCGAGATCCCGAAGAAATCGGCGTCGAAGTCGCCGGCGTCGTGCAGGAACCCACCCTCACGCGCATACGAGGTACCGGGCCGATCGGCGTCCGCGTCGTAGAGCGTGTCGAGGTCCCAGCCGCGGTCCTCGGGAAACGGTGTGATGGCGTCCTCGGCCCCGCTCAGCAGCCGCCAGAACTCCTCGGGGGAGCGCACCCCGCCGGGGAACCGGCAGCTCATCCCGACGATCGCGATCGGCTCCCGGGCCGCCGACTCCACGTCCTGGAGACGCTGCCGCGTCTGGTGCAGATCAGCCGTCACCCGCCGGAGGTAGGCGAGCAGCTTTTCTTGTTCCGACATCAGAACCTCTCGGAGTCAGCGCTTCGGGGGCGGGTGATCGGCGGGCGGGTGTGGCTTCGTGGATGCGCCGTGGTGGCGGCCGCTGGTCGGATCACGACGTCCCGAACTCCTCGTCGATGAAGGCGAAGAGTTCGTCGGCCGCCGCCGTCTCCAGGTGGTCGGCGACGCCGTCCGCATCGCCGGAGCCGTTGGTCGCTCCGCCGGCCTGGCCGTCCGGCACCGGGCCGCCACGGCCGCCGTCCCACTGGGACAGCAGGCGCTTCAGCCGGTCGGCCACCATCGTGCGGGTGGCGTCGTCGGCCGAGGTGTCCGTGCCGAGCAACGCGGCTTCCAGCCGGTCGAGTTCGGCAGCCACATCGGGCGCGTCGTCCGCCGCCACGGGGGCGATCTCCGCACCCAGGTGTCCGGCCAACGCCGCGGGCGTCGGGTAGTCGAAGATGAGCGTGGCGGGCAGGCGTAGCCCGCTGGCCGCGTTCAGCCGGTTGCGCAGCTCGACCGCGGTGAGCGAGTCAAAGCCCAACTCCAGGAAGCCACGATCGGTATCCACCGCGGACGCCGTCCCATGACCGAGCACCGTGGCAGCGTGCTCCTGGACCAGACGCAGCAGCAGCCGCCGCCGCTCCCCCTGACCAAGCCCGGCCAGCCGCCGCGCCAACGACGCCTCCTGCGAACCAGCCTCTTCCTGGGCCGAGGCACGCCGGGGTGTCACGGACCGCCGTACGAGTCCACTCAGCAACGGGGGTATGGGCGAGGTATCGGCGGCGGCCGCCAACTGGCCGAGGTCGAGCTGGGCGGGCACCACCACGCCCTCGGCCAGCCGGCCCGCCGTGTCGAACAGCCGCAACCCCTCCTCGGAGGAGAACGGCACCAGTCCGCCCCGCGTCATCCGCGAGATGTCCGCCTGATCGAGATGGCCGGTCATCCCGGAGCGCTCAGCCCACAGACCCCAGGCAAGCGACACTCCCGGCAGACCCATCGCCCGACGCCGCTGAGCCAGCCCGTCCAGGAACGTATTGGCGGCGGCGTAGTTCGCCTGCCCCGCGGCCCCCAACACACCGGCGGCCGACGAGAAAAGGGCGAACATGGCCACATCGAAACGGCGCGTCAACTCGTGCAGATGCCACGCCCCGTCGACCTTCGCCCGCAACACCGCGTCCAGCCGCTCCGGCGTCAGCGACGTCACCGTGCCGTCATCCAGGAGACCCGCGGCGTGAACCACACCGGTCAGACCGTGTCCGTCGGGCAGGTCGGCCAGCAGATCGGCCAGCGCGTCGCGGTCGGCGACATCGCAGGCGGCGATCGTGACCGAGGCACCCAGGGCCGTCAGCTCCGCCTCGAGCTCCGTCAGGCTCTCGGCCGCGCGGCCACGACGGCTGACCAGCAGCAGCCGGCGCACGCCGTGCTCCGCCACCAGATGCCGGGCGACCAGACCACCCAGAACACCACCGGCACCGGTGATCAGCACCGTCCCCTCCGGATCCAGCGCGGCCGGGACACTCAGCACCAGCTTGCCCACATGACGCGCCTGGCTCATGAACCGGAACACCTCAGGAGCCCTGCGCACATCCCACACCCGTGCGGGCAACGGCTCCAGCCCACCGCCCTCGAACAGAGCCACGATCTCCGCGAGCATCTCCCCGATGCGCACCGGACCCGCCTCGGCCAGGTCGAACGCCCGGTACATCACCCCCGGATGCGCCGCGGCCACCTCCTCGGCCGACCGCACATCCGTCTTGCCCATCTCGATGAACCGCCCGCCCTCGCTCAGCAACCGCAGCGAGGCGTCCACGAACTCACCGGCCAGGGAGTCCAGGACCACATCCACACCACGACCACCCGAGGCGGCCCTGAACCGCTCCTCGAACTCCAGCGTCCGCGACGACGCGATATGCGCATCGTCCAGCCCGAGGCCGCGCAGGACATCCCACTTGGCCTCGCTGGCGGTCGCGAACACCTCCACGCCCCACGCCCGCGCCAACTGCACCGCGGCCATCCCCACACCACCGGCGGCGGAATGCACCAACAGCGACTCACCGCGCCGCAGGCCCCCCAACTCCCGCAGTCCGTACAAAGCCGTTCCGAAGACGACGGGGATCGGTGCGGCCTGGGTGTAGGACCAGCCGTCCGGGATGCGCACCAGGCTGCGGTGGTCCGCCACGGCCAGCGGTCCGAAACCACCGGTCCACGACCCCATGACCCGGTCACCGACGGCGAGAGAAGTGACACCGGAACCGGTGGCCACGACCACACCGGCTCCCTCGCTCCCCATCATGGCCCCGGGGTCCGGGTACATGTTCAGGGAGATCAGGACATCGCGGAAGTTCATGCCCGCGGCACGCACGGCGACCCGGACCTCGTGCTCGCCGAGCTCCCCGGTGACATCCGGGGCCGCGGCCAGCCTCAGCCCCTCCAACGTGCCCGCTCCCGACGACTCCAGCCGCCACGCCTCCCCGCCATCCGGCGGCGTCAGCACGCCCTTCGCGGCGCCGGGTGCCAGACGCGGCACCAGCACCTCGGCACCGCGCACCGCGAGCTGCGGCTCCCCGATGGACACCGCCTGATGCACCACGGCCAGCGACGCCTCGGCGCCGTCCACGTCCAGCAGGACGAACCGGTCCGGATGCTCGGCCTGCGCCGACCGCACCAACCCCCACGCCGGGGCCGCCGCCAGATCACGCGGATCCGCACCGTCCTCGGTCGCCAGCGCGCCCCGGGTGACCAGCACCAGCCGTGCCCCGGCGAACACGTCCTCCGCCAACCACGCCCGCACCACATCCAAAGTCCGGTGGGCCACCGCACGCGCCGCCGGGACGACGTCCTCACCGGGGCCGGAGGACACCGTGACGAACACCAGATCCGGCATCGGAGCACCCGATCCCACATGCGCCGCCAGAGCGGCCAGATCGGTGTGTTCCTCCACCGACCCGTCGGCCGTCTTCAACGCCCGGGCCAGGCCCAAGACATCCGGTCCGACCACGGCGCACTGGTCGGTGGCGGGGGCGGGGTTGGTAGTGGGGGCCGCGACCCACTCCAGCCGGTACAGCGACTCGTCGTCGCCGGCGGACGACGCGAGCTGGGCTTCCGAGACCGGCCGGGTGACCAGCGCGTCCGCCGACGCCACCAGCGCACCGGCGGCATCCGCCACGAGCACCGACATCCCCTCGGCGCCCGTACGGGCCAGCCGTACCCGCAGAGAGGTCGCGCCGGTGGCGTACAGCGACACACCACTCCACACGAACGGCAGCTGGATTCCCTCCACCTTCCCGCCTCCCTCGGCGGCGGCGGACACCAGCCAGGCGTGCAGCGCCGCATCGAGCAGCGCGGGATGCAGCCCGAACCGGGCCGCCTCCGCCCGCGACTCCTCCGGCAGCGCCACCTCGGCGAAGACCTCATCGCCCTTGCGCCAGACGGCACGCAGCCCCTGGAACACCGGCCCGTACGCCAGTCCGGTGGCCGCCACGTCCTCGTAGAAGCCCGCGGTCTCGAGCGCTTCCGCCCCCGCCGGCGGCCACGCCTCCAGGCCCACCGGGCCCGTCGCCCTGCCGGCCGCGGACGCCGGGGCCAGCGCACCCTTCGCATGGCACGTCCACGACGCGTCCGGGCCATCGCCACGGCGGGAATACACGCTGAACTCGCGCAGCCCATCCTGTACCGGCCCGCCCACCACCAGCTGCACCTGGACCGCCCCCTCTTCGGGCAGCACCAGGGGCGCCTCCAGTGTCAGCTCCTCCAACCGGTCACAGCCCACCGCGTCACCCGCCCGCGACGCCAGCTCGACGAACGCCGTACCGGGCAGGATGACCCGGCCGAACACCGCATGGTCGGCGAGCCAGGGATGCGTACGGAGCGACAGCCGACCGGTGAGCAGGAAACCGTCCGAGTCGGGCAGCGGCACGGCTGCCCCCAGCAACGGATGCCCGGCCGAGTCCAGCCCCACCGACGCCACATCACCGGCGCCGTTGATGGCCTCGGGCTCCAGCCAGAAGCGCGAGCGCTGGAAGGCATACGTCGGCAGCTCCACACGCTCCGCGCCCGTCCCGGCGAACACCCCCGCCCAGTCGACGGACACGCCGCCCACATACGCCTCGGCCACAGAGGTCAGAAAACGCTCCAGGCCGCCTTCCTCACGGCGCAGCGAACCCACGGCGGTGACCTGCGTGGCGTGATCCTCGGCCGTCTGCTCAACCCCCATGGTGAGCACCGGATGGGCACTGGCCTCGATGAACACCTGGAAACCGTCGGCCAGCAGGACACGGACGGTCTCGTCGAAACGCACGGTCCCGCGCAGGTTGCGGTACCAGTACGCGGCGTCCAGACCGGCCGTGTCCAGCACCCCGCCGGTCACCGTCGAATAGAACGGCACCGACGAGGAGCGCGGGGCGATTCCCGCGAGCGTCTGCTGAAGCTCGTCCTCGATGGCCTCGACATG
>NZ_JACVYG010000128.1:0-6780 GCF_014712245.1 Streptomyces sp. 5-10 | reverse complement strand
CGCCATCCCCACCCACTGCGCCCCCTGACCAGGGAAGACAAGCACCGCGTGGTCCCGGGCGGCCGCCATCCCGCGCACCACACCGGGGGCCGCGCTGCCCTCGGCCAACGCGCCCAGGCCGTTCAGGAGACCGTCCCCGTCGCCCGCCAGCACCACCGCGCGGTGTTCGAAGACACTGCGCGTGGTCGCCAGCGACAGTCCGATATCGGTGGGCGAGACCTCGCCGCGCTCGCGCACATGCGTCAGCAGCCGCTCCGCCTGTGCCTCGACCGCGGCGTCCGACCGTCCGGAGATCACCCAGGGCGTGATCTCCGGCAGTTCCCCGGCCGGGGTGTCGTCATCGGCACCCTGGCCAGGGGCGTCGTCGAGCGGAGCCTGTTCCAGCACGGCGTGGGCGTTGGTTCCGCTCATCCCGAAGGAGGACACCGCCGCGCGGCGCGGCCGTCCCGTCTCCGGCCAGGGCGTATCGTCCGTCAGCAGGCGCAACCCGCCCGCGGACCAGTCCACATGCGGCGATGGCTCGTCCACGTGCAGGGTGCGTGGCAGCACGCCGTACCGCATGCCGAGCACCATCTTGATCACACCGGTCACGCCCGCCGCCGCCTGTGTGTGCCCGATGTTCGACTTCACCGAGCCCAGCAGCAGCGGCCGTTCCTCGGGGCGGCCCCTGCCGTACGTGGCGAGCAGGGCCTGCGCCTCGATGGGGTCGCCCAGCGTGGTGCCGGTGCCATGGGCCTCGACCGCGTCCACCTCGGATGCCCGCAGTCGGGCGTTCTCCAACGCGGCGCGGATCACCCGCTGTTGCGAGGGTCCGTTGGGTGCGGTGAGGCCGTTGCTCGCACCGTCCTGGTTGATGGCGGAGCCGCGTACCACCGCCAGCACCGGGTGGCCGTTGCGCCGCGCGTCCGACAGCCGCTCCAGCAGCAGCACACCGACGCCCTCCGCCGGGCCGAAGCCATCGGCGGCGGCGGAGAAGGGCTTGCAGCGCCCGTCCGGGGCCAGCCCCCGCTGGCGGCTGAAGCCGACGAAGGTCCAGGGGGTGGACATGATGGCGGTGCCACCGGCCAGGGCCAGGGAGCACTCGCCCTGCCGCAGCGACTGCGCGGCCAGGTGCAGTGCCACCAGCGACGACGAGCACGCCGTGTCGACGGCGACGGCCGGCCCCTCGAAGCCGAACGCGTAGGCGAGCCGACCGGAGGTGACGCTGAGGGCGTTGCCGGTGAGCAGATAGCCCTCGACACCGCTCGACGGCCGGATCGGGCCCGCGCCGTATCCGTGTGATCCGGCGCCCACGAACACACCGGTCTGGCTGCCGCGCAGGGAGGCCGGGTCGATGCCCGCGCGCTCGAAGGTCTCCCAGGACGTCTCCAGGAGCAGTCGGTGCTGCGGGTCCATCGCCACCGCCTCACGCGGTGAGATGCCGAAGAACGCGGCGTCGAACTCACCCGCGCCGTCGACGAAGCCACCGTGGCGCGTGTAGGTCTTCCCGGGGACGTCCGGGTCGGCGTCGTAGAGTCCGTCGAGCTCCCAGCCACGGTCCCCGGGGAAGCCGGATATCGCGTCACGGCCCTCGGTCAGCAGGTCCCACAGCTCCTCCGGGGACCGGACGCCACCGGGCAGCCGGCACCCCATGGCGACGATGGCGATCGGATCGTCGTCCGGTTCGGCCCGGGTGACGGGCGCGGGTGCCGAGGGGGCATCGCCCTCCCGGAGGCCGAGCAGTTCCGCACGGAGGTATTCCGCGAGCGCGGCGGGGGTCGGGTAGTCGAAGACGACCGTGGCGGGCAGCCGTTCGCCCGTGGCCGCGTTCAGCCGGTTCCGCAGCTCCACCGCCGTGAGGGAGTCGAAGCCGTGCTCCTTGAAGGAGATCTCCGGCTCGACCGCGTCCGGTGTGCTGTGACCGAGGACGGTGGCGGCCTGGTCCTGGACCGTGCGCAGCACCATCCGTTCCCGCTCCGCGTCGCCCACCCTGAGCAGGCGCTGCCGTAGCGACGTCTCCTCCGCTCCGGGCGCCGCCTGGGCCAGTGCGCGGCGGACCGCGGTGGCCCGTTCCGGCCGGCCGTCGCCGGGATCCGCTGTCGCGGCCGCGAACTGCTCCTCCGTCACCGGCCGCGCCACCAGCGCGTCCACCGTGGCCACCGGTGTTCCGGCCGGGTCGGCGACCAGTGCGGACAGGGTGTCGGTGCCCTTGCGGGTCAGCCGCACGCGGAGCGTCGACGCCCCGGTCGCGTGCAACGACACGCCGCTCCAGAGGAACGGCAGGCGGATGCCGTCCGCATCGCCCGAGAGCGGCGCCAGGCCCGGCTGCAAGGCGGTGTCCAGCAGGGCCGGGTGGATGCCGAACCGGGACACCTCACCACGGGCCTCCTCGGGCAGCACCACTTCGGCGAAGAGCTCGTCACCACGGCGCCATACCGCCCGAACGCCCCGGAAGACGCGCCTGTACACCACCCCGGAGTCGGCCAGCCGCTCGTAGAAGCCGGCGGTGTCGACGGCTTCCGCGTCGGTCGGCGGCCATACGCTGAGGTCAGCGCCGGGGTTGGGGCTCGTGGCACGGCCGTGGACCAGCATGCCCGACGCGTACCGGGTCCACGGCCGGTCCGCGGTGTCCTCCGTCCGCGCGTACACCCGCACGGGACGTCCGCCGCCCTCCTCGGGCCCGCCGACGGTCAACTGGACCTGTAGGGCACCCTGTTCGGGAAGCGCCAGAGGCGCCTCCAGCGTCAGCTCCTCCACCCGGTCGCATCCGGCCGCGTCACCGGCGCGCAGCGCCAACTCGACGAACGCGGACGCGGGCAGCAGGGCCCGGCCGAGCACGGTGTGTTCGGCGAGCCAGGGATGCGTACGGAGCGAGAGGCGGCCCGTCAGCAACCACCCGTCCGAGTCGGGCAGCGTGGTCGCCGCACCGAGGAGGGGGTGGTCGGCGGAGGTCAGTCCGGCCGAGGACACGTCGCCCGCCACGGCTGAGGGCTCGACCCAGTAGCGCTGGTGCTGGAAGGCGTACGTCGGCAGATCGACGCGCCGAGCACCCGTGCCCGCGAACATGGCCGCCCAGTCCACGGACACGCCGCCGACGTATGCCTCGGCGAGGGAGGTGGCGAATCGGTCGAGACCGCCTTCGTCGCGGCGCAGGGATCCGACGGCGGTGATGTGCGTGCCGTGGTCCTGGGCCGTCTGCTCCACGCCCATCGTCAGGACGGGGTGGGCGCTGGCCTCGATGAACGTGTCGAAGCCGTCGGTGAGCAGAGCGCGTACGGTCTCGTCGAAACGCACCGTCTGACGCAGATTGCGGTACCAGTACCCGGCGTCGAGTTCCCGAGTGTCCAGCGCACCTGCCGTGACCGTGGAGTAGAACGGCACCGACGACGAGCGCGGAGCGATCCCCGCGAGGGTCCGCTGAAGCTCGTCCTCGACGGTCTCGACGTGAGCGCAGTGCGAGGCGTAGTCGACGGGGATGCGACGCGCCCGGACCTCGTCCGCTTCGCACGCGGCCAGCAACTCGTCCAACGCGTCGGCGTCACCGGACACCACGACCGCCGAGGGCCCGTTCACCGCCGCCACCGACAACCGCTCACCCCACCGGCCCAGCCGCTCCCGTACGGCCGCCACCGGCAACGACACCGACACCATCCCGCCCAGCCCCGACAGCGCCCGCAGCGCCTTGCTCCGCAACGCCACCACCTTCGCGGCGTCCTCCAACGACAACGCACCCGCCACACACGCCGCCGCGATCTCACCCTGCGAATGACCGATGACCGCGGCGGGCTCCACCCCGTACGAACGCCACAGCTCAGCCAGCGACACCATCACCGCCCACAACACCGGCTGCACCACATCCACCCGCTCCAACGCCGCCGCATCGCCGAGCACATCCACCAACGACCACTCCACGAACGGCGCCAACGCCGCCGCACACTCACCCATCCGCTCCGCGAACACCGGCGAAGACTCCAGCAACCCCGCCGCCATCCCCACCCACTGCGCCCCCTGACCAGGGAAGACAAAGGCGACGCGGTCCGAGGAGCCAGTAGCCGAGCCGCGCACCACACCCGCGGCCTCGCGGCCCTCCGCCAGCGCCGTAAGGCCGCTGACCAGCGCGGTACGGTCACCGCCCAGCACCACCGCCCGCCGCTCGAACACGGCGCGTGTGGTGACCAGTGACAGACCGACATCCACCGACGCCGGACCGGCCTCCTCGACGACCATCGACAGCAAGCGCGCGGCCTGGTCCCGGAGTGCCGCGTCGGACCGCGCCGATACCACCCACGGCACCACGCTGCTCGGTTCAGAGGTGGCGTCCGTGGCGGCATCGGACTCCATCGGCCCCTGCTCCAGGATCACATGGGCGTTGGTGCCGCTCACGCCGAAGGAGGAGACACCCGCCCGACGGGGCCGGCCGGTCTCGGGCCACGCCATCGGGGCGGTCAGAAGCTCCACCGCACCCGCGGACCAGTCCACGTGCGGGGACGGCTCATCGATGTGCAGGGTCCGCGGAAGCACGCCGTCGCGCATGGCCAGCACCGACTTGATGACCCCGGCCACACCGGCCGCGGCCTGGGTGTGGCCGATGTTGGACTTGATCGAGCCGAGCCACAACGGCCGCTCGCCGGGCCGCCCCTGCCCGTACGTGGCCAGCAGGGCCTGCGCCTCGATCGGATCGCCCAGCGTCGTACCCGTACCGTGCGCCTCGACCATATCGACGTCGGCGGCCGACAGCCGGGCGTTCGCCAGGGCGGCCCGGATCACCCGCTGCTGCGACGGGCCGCTCGGTGCAGTGAGGCCATTGCTCGCGCCGTCCTGGTTGACGGCGGAGCCGCGTACCACCGCGAGCACCTGATGGCCGTTGCGGCGCGCGTCCGACAGCCGCTCCAGCAGCAGCAAGCCCACGCCCTCGCCCCAGCCGGTGCCGTCCGCGGCCGCCGCGAAGGGCTTGCACCGGCCGTCAGCCGCCAGACCCCGCTGGCGGCTGAACTCCACGAAGAGCTCGGGAGTGGACATCACGGTGACACCGCCGGCGAGCGCGAGCGTGCACTCGCCCTGGCGCAGGGACTGCGCCGCCAGATGCAGCGCGACCAGCGACGACGAACAGGCGGTGTCCACCGTGACCGCCGGGCCCTCGAAGCCGCAGGTGTAGGAGATGCGGCCGGAGACGACGCTGGCGGCGCTGCTGGTGACCAGGTGGCCCTCGATGTGCTCCGCTGCCGCCCGGCGCAGGCTGGTCCCGTAGTCCTGGCCGTTGCTGCCCACGAAGACCCCGGTCTGGCTGCCCCGGAGCAGCGTGGGATCGATCCCGGCCCGCTCGAACGCCTCCCACGATGTCTCCAGCAGCAGCCGCTGCTGCGGGTCCATCGCCACCGCCTCACGCGGTGAGATGCCGAAGAACTTCGGGTCGAAGTCGCCCGCTCCCTCGAGGAATCCGCCCTCGCGGACATAGCTCTTGCCGTGCTCGTCCGGGTCGGGTCCGTAGAGCGTGTCCAGGTCCCATCCGCGGTCGGCGGGGAACTCGGTCAGCACCTCGCGCCCGGCGAGCAGCAGCTGCCACAGGTCTTCCGGTGTCCGCACCTCGCCGGGGAAGCGGCAGCTCATGGCCACGATGGCGATGGGCTCGTCGTCGGTGGCCACGGCGCCGGGCACCGCGGTATCCGCGCCGTTCCGCAGCCCCAGCACCTCCGTGCGCACCAGTTTGACCAGCGCCGTCACGGTGGGGTGGTCGAAGAGCAGGGTGCTCGGCAGGCTCAGTCCGGTGGCCGCGTTCAGCCGGTTGCGCAGGGTCACCGCCGCGAGGGAGTCGAAGCCCAGTTCCTTGAAGGCCCGGTCGGCGTCGATGGCCTCGGGGCGGCGGTGTCCCAGGACGGCTGCCACATGGGAGCGCACGAACTCCAGGAGGACACGGTCTTGTTCCGCCGTCCCCAGCCCGGCGAGTCGGCGCCGAAGCGACTCGTCAGGGGTGGTGGCATCGTCGGCGGTGTCGGATGAGCCATGTGCCACGAGGTCGTGCAGGAGGCGACGCGAACGGGGGTCCGCCATCGTCCGGGCCAGGGTGTCCCACTCCACGTCGGCGACGATCAGGGACGCCGCCGCCGGGTGGTTGACGCTCCGCTCCAGGGCGGCGACGGCCGACTCCGGGTCCATCGCGGGGAGGCCGTGGCGCCGCCACCGGTCCGCGACGGCCTCTGCCATGCCGTGGTCGGCCCAGGGGCCCCAGGCCACCGAGGTGGCCGGGAGCCCCGCACCGCGCCGCCACTCCGCCAACGCGTCCAAAGTCGCGTTCGCCGCCGCATAGTTGGCCTGCCCAGCGGCACCCACCGTCCCCGAGAACGAGGAGAACAAAACGAAGGCCGTGAGGTCCAGCTCGCGCGTCAGCTCATGCAGATGCCACGCCGCCTCGGACTTCGCCCGCAGCACACCCTCGAACCGCTCCACCGACAGCCCGTCCAGCACACCGTCATCCAGCACACCCGCCGCATGCACCACCGCCGTCAACGGCAACTCCTCCGGCACCCCCGCCAACACCCCGGCCAGCGCCTCACGGTCACCCACATCACACGCCACGACCGTCACCCGAGCACCGACCTCCCCCAGCTCGGCACACAGCTCCTCCACACCCACAGCCTCAGGACCACGACGCGACACCAGCAGCAGATGCTCCGCACCCGCCCGCGCCAGCCACCGCGCCACATGGGCACCCAACGCACCCGTACCACCAGTCACCAGCACCGTGCCCGAAGGCCCCCAGCCCCCGACACCATGCCCACCGGCCGACGCCCGGACGATACGGCG
>NZ_JACVYG010000127.1:0-7331 GCF_014712245.1 Streptomyces sp. 5-10 | reverse complement strand
CTGCTGCTGGAACGGCTGTCGGACGCCCGGCGCAACGGGCACGACGTCCTGGCGGTGATCCGTGGCTCGGCCGTCAACCAGGACGGCGCGTCCAACGGGCTCACCGCGCCCAACGGCCCTTCCCAGCAGCGGGTGATCCGCCAGGCCCTGGCGAGCGCCGGGCTGTCGCCGGCCGACGTCGATGCGGTGGAGGCGCATGGCACGGGTACCACGCTGGGTGACCCGATCGAGGCACAGGCGCTGCTGGCCACCTACGGTCAGGAACGCCCGGCCGAGCAACCGCTGCTGCTGGGCTCGATCAAGTCCAACATCGGCCATGCCCAGGCGGCGGCGGGCGTGGCGGGTGTCATCAAGATGGTGCAGGCGATCCGGCACGGCACACTGCCCGCCTCCCTGCACATTGACGAACCCACTCCCCATGTGGACTGGGAGAGCGGTGCGGTGCGGCTGCTGACCGAGGCGGTGGAGTGGCCGAACGGTGAGCGACCGCGCCGGGCCGGGGTGTCCTCCTTCGGCGCCTCCGGCACAAACGCCCATCTCCTTCTTGAGCAGGCCCCCGAGCCGGTCGAGCACGTCACGACCGAGCCCGTGGCCTCCCCCGACCTACGGGCCGTCCCATGGGCGCTGTCCGCGCGGAGCGCGGAGGCGCTGCGTGGCCAGGCGGCCGCGCTGGCCGAACGCGTCGCCGGGCGCTCGGAGATGTCGGCGGCCGATGTGGGCTGGTCACTCGCCACCACCAGGTCGCTCTTCGAGCACCGGGCGGTGGCGTTGGGCGATGACCGCGCGGAGCTGCTGTCCGCCGTGGAGGCGCTGGCCACCGGGGAACCCCATCCGGGTGTGGTGCTCCCCGGCAGCGGAGCGGCGGGGAGCAAGACGGTGTGGCTCTTCAGCGGTCAGGGGAGCCAGCGCCAGGGGATGGGGGCCGGGCTGTACGACCGGTTCCCGGTGTTCGCCACCGCGTTCGACGAGGTCTGCGGACTGCTCGACCCCCACCTGGAACACCCCCTGCGCGATGTGGTCTTCCACGGTGTGGCCGAGCGGCCGGGGCTGTTGGACCACACCACCTACGCCCAGGCGGGGCTGTTCGCGCTGCACATCGCCCTGGCGCGGCTGCTCGACGCGTTCGGCGTACGCCCGGACGCCGTCATCGGGCATTCGATCGGCGAGATCGCCGCCGCCCATGTCGCCGGGGTCTTCGACCTCCCCGACGCCTGCCGGCTCGTGGCCGCCCGCGCCACGCTCATGGGCCAACTCCCCACCGGCGGAGGCATGGTCGCCATCGCCGCCACGGCCGAGGAACTCGCCGAGGACCTGGCGGCATACGACGGTCAGGTGGGCATCGCCGCCCTGAACACCCCCGGCAACACCGTGGTCTCCGGTCCGATCGAGCTGGTCGCCGACATCCGCGCCACCTGGGCGGCGAAGGGCCGCAAGACCAGGGCCCTGGCCGTCAGCCACGCGTTCCACTCCCCGCTGATGGACCCCATTCTGGAGCCGTTCGCGCAGGCCATCGACGGTCTGACCTTCCACCGGCCCACCCACCCGGTGCTCAGCAACCTCACCGGTGAGCCGGCCGACGAGGAGATCGCCACGCCGGGCTACTGGGTGCGGCACATCCGCCAACCCGTGCGATTCCACCCCGCCGTCGCTCATATCGCGCCCGAAACCGGTGTCTTCCTTGAGCTCGGCCCCGACCCCGTCCTGGCCACCGCGACCCAGCACACCCTTCAGCACCTCGCCGCCGACGAGGCGACGGCCGACACCGACGAGGGCGTGGGCGAGGGTGTGGGCGTGAGCGAGGGCGGGGCCGGGCGGCCGAGCCCACTGGTGGCGGCAACCCTGAGCCGTAAACGGCCCGATGCCCACGCCCTCGGCCACGCCCTCGCCCAACTGCACACCCATGGCACCGATGTCGACTGGCCCCAGTGGTTCCCGGCCGATCCGGCGCCCCGGACGGTGGATCTGCCGACGTACGCCTTCCAGCGCGAGCGCTACTGGCTGGCGGCGGGTGGTGGCGTCGGGGATGTGGGGGCCGCCGGGCTCCAGCGCGTCGAGCACGCGCATCTCCCGGCGGCCGTCGGGCTCGCCGACGGCGGGGTGGTGCTGACCGGCCGGATCTCGGCCGGGGGCGCCGGAGGCTGGCTGGCCGAGCATGTGATGGCGGGCGCCGCGCTGGCGCCGGGCGCGGCGCTGGTGGAGTGGGCGCTACGGGCCGCCGACGAAGCGGGCTGCGGCGGGGTGGAGGAGCTGGCGCTCCAGGTCCCGCTCGTCCTGCCCGCGTCCGGTGGACTGCGTGTGCAGGTGGTGGCCGGCGTGGCCACCGAGGACGGCCGGCGCGACGTTCGGGTGTACTCCCGGCCCGACCGCGATGTCGAGCCCGGCGCCGACCCCGGTTGGGTGTGCCACGCCGAGGGCATCCTCGGCCCGCCGTCCCCGCGGAGCCCCGCGCGGGGTCCGGTGGACGAGCCGGGCCGGGCATGGCCTCCGGTGGGCGCGGAGCCCGTACGGCTGGAGGGGTTCTACGAGCGCGCCGAGGCGTCCGGGTACGCGTACGGGCCGTCGTTCCGTGGACTGCGGGCGGTGTGGCGGGACGGCGCCGATGTGCTCGCCGAAGTGGCGCTGCCCGAGGCCGCCGGAGACCCGGAGGGGTTCGGTATCCACCCGGCACTGCTGGATGCCGCGCTGCATCCGGCGTTCCTCCTGGACCGGCCCGAGGAGGACCACGACGACGGCCGGGTGTGGCTGCCGTTCGCCTGGAACGGCGTGTCGCTGTGGGCGGGCGGTGCCACGACCGTACGGGTCAGGCTCTCGCCCCAGCGGCAGGAGGCGGGTGGCGCCGAGGGCGAGCGCGGGCTGCGGGTCGAAGTGGCCGACGCCGTGGGTGGTCCGGTGCTGACCGTCGACTCGCTGGTGATGCGACCGGCCGCCGTCGACCAGCTGCGGACCTCCGGCGGGCCGCGGGTGGACGGGCTGTTCACCCTGGAGTGGACGCCTCTGCCCGTCCCCGCGCAGGACACCGACGCGGAAGGCCAGGAGCCGGATCCGGTGGACGGTGGCGGTTGGGTGGTTCTGGGGCCGCGGGAGTGCGGGCCGATGGTGCCGGACGCGGTGCGCCATCCGCATCTGGAGGCGTTGGTGTCCGCCCTCGGCGGTGACGCCCCCGCCCCTTCGGTGGCCATCGCGTATGTGTCCGGCCTCGGTGACCCGTCCGAGAGCCGGCTGGATACGGACCTGGCGGCCGCCGGTCTGGCGGCCTCGGAGCGGGCGTTGGAGCTGGTACGGGGCTGGCTGGCCGAACCTCGGCTGGCCGACGCCCGGCTGGTGGTGGTCACCCGGGGAGCGGTGGCGATCGACGCCCCCGAGGCGGAAGGCGCCGCAGTCGGCGGCGTGGACATGGCCGGGGCCGCCGTATGCGGGCTGGTGCGCAGTGCGCAGGCGGAGAACCCGGGGCGGTTCCTGCTGGTCGATCTCGACCCGGACGCCCAGCCGCTCGCGGAGGGTGTGCGCGGCGCGGTGGCGTGTGCGGTGCGTCTGGACGAGCCGCAGGTCGCACTGCGGGCGGGACGGCTTCGGGTACCCCGGCTGATGCGTGCCGGTGGCGTGAGCAGCGGGGGTGTGGCCGCACTGGTGGGACAGCCCGCATGGCGGCTGGAGCTGACCGGCGCGGCCACGGTGGAGAACGTGAAGCCGGTGCCGTGCCCGGAGGTGCTCGAACCCCTCGGACCGCGCCAGGTGCGGGTGGCGGTGCACGCGGCCGGTATCAACTTCCGCGACGCGCTGATCAGTTTGGGCATGGTCCCGGACCAGACCGGGCTCGGTGGCGAGGGCGCCGGCGTGGTGCTGGACATCGGCCCCGAGGTGACCGGGCTCGGGGTGGGCGACCGGGTCATGGGGGTCTTCGACCGCGCGTTCGGACCGACGGCGGTGACCGACGCCCGGATGGTGGCGCCCATTCCCGCCGGGTGGAGCTATCCGCAGGCGGCCTCGGTGCCGGTGGCGTACCTGACCGCCTGGTACGGCCTCGTGGAGCTGGCCGGGCTCCGGGCCGGGGAGTCGGTCCTGATCCATGCCGCGACCGGCGGTGTGGGCATGGCGGCCGTACGGATCGCGCGCCACCTGGGGGCGGAGGTCTACGCGACGGCGAGCCCGGCGAAGCACGGGGTGCTGGAGGAGATGGGCATCGATGCGGCGCATCGGGCGTCGTCGCGCGATCTGGACTTCGAGGAGGTGTTCCGCGAGGCCACCGGCGGACGTGGCGTCGATGTGGTGCTCAACAGCCTCGCCGGACCCTTCGTGGACGCCTCCCTGCGGCTGCTGGGCGAGGGCGGTCGGCTGATGGAGATGGGCAAGACCGACCTCCGTGACCCCGAGCGCGTCGCGGAGCAGCATCCGGGGGTGACATACCAGGTCTACGACCTGATCACCGACGCCGGACCCGAACGCATCGGCCGGATGCTGGGCGAACTGGGCGAGCTGTTCACCACCGGAGCGACCGGCCCCGGCGCGGCTCCGCTGCCGCCGCTGCCGGTGCGGACCTGGCCGCTGAGCCGGACACGTGAGGCGCTGCGCCACCTCAGCCAGGCCAAGCACACCGGCAAGCTGGTCCTGGACGTCCCCGCCCCGGTGGACCCGGACGGGACGGTCCTCATCACCGGTGGCACCGGCACGCTGGGCGCCCTGGTCGCCGAACACCTCGTACGGGACTGGCGGATCGGGCATCTGCTGCTGGTGAGCCGCCGGGGCCCGGACGCGCCGGGCGCCCAGGACCTCGCCGCCCGGCTGACCGCTCTGGGCGCGCGGGTACGTATCGTCGCGGCCGATGTCACCGACGGGGCGTCCGTGGCCGACCTGGTGGCGGGGGTCGATCCCGAGCATCCGCTGACCGGAGTCATCCATGCTGCCGGTGTGCTGGACGACGCGGTCGTCACCGCGCAGACTCCCGAGCGGCTGGCGCGGGTCTGGGCGGCGAAAGCCACGGCCGCGGCCCATCTGCACACCGCGACGGCACATCTGCGCCTGGGCGCGTTCGTGCTGTTCTCGTCCGCCGCCGGGGTCATGGGCAGCCCGGGACAGGCCAACTACGCGGCGGCCAACGCCTTCTGCGACGCGCTGGCGGCCCACCGCCAGGCACTGGGCCTGCCGACGGTCTCGGTGGCGTGGGGCCTGTGGGCCGAGGCCAGCGAGATGACCGGCGGCCTCGCCGACGCGGACCTGGCCCGGATGTCCCGCTCGGGCGTCACCGCGATGGCCGCGGACCACGCCCTCCGGCTGCTCGACGCGGCGTCCGAGCACGGCGGCCACCAGCTGATCGCGGCGGATATGAACACCCGCGCCCTCGCCGCCCAGCCCGCCGACGGCCTCCCCGCCACGCTCCGCGCCCTCGCCGCCTCCGGTGCCGGTGGCGCCGTGGCGCGGCGTACGGCGGCGGCAGCCGGGGCACGGCCGGACGACTGGGCCGACCGGCTGGCGGGCCTGTCCGCCGCGGAACAGCGCCGCGCCGTCCTCCAGTTGGTCCGTGGCCATGTGGCCACCGTGCTCGGACACGCCGACGCCGAAGCGGTGCAGGCCGACACCAACTTCAAGGAGCTGGGCTTCGACTCGCTGACCGCTGTCGAACTGCGCAACCGGCTCGCCGCCGCCACCGGTCTGCGCCTGCCCGCCGCCCTCGTCTTCGACTATCCGGACGCCGCCGTGCTGTCCGACTACCTGCTGGAGCGCATCGCCCCGGCGGTCGGCGCACCACCGGGCCGGGGAGGCGCCGATCCGGTGCTCAACGAACTGGCCAGGCTCGAAGCCACCCTGATCGGCCTCGAGATGGAAGAGGACGATTCGGGGGCGGTCACGGCACGGCTCGAAAGCCTGCTGGCGAAGTGGAAGGCGACACGAAAGTCGGCGGAGGAAGAGATGACCACCGCGGAGAGGCTGGAGTCCGCGTCCGCGGCCCAGGTTCTCGACTTCATCGACAACGAACTGGGTGTGTCCTAAATGTGCCGGGCGCGACGACCGCTGAGGGCCGGGTGAAACCTCATGGTGAACGTGAATGAAGCGAAGCTGGTCGAGTATCTCAAGCGCGTTTCCGCGGATCTGCACGATACGCGCCTGCGTTTGCGTGAGGTGGAGGAGCGATACCAGGAGCCGATCGCGGTCGTGAGCGTCGCCTGCCGGTTCCCGGGCGGGGTGAACACGCCCGAGGACCTGTGGCGGCTGGTCGCGGACGGCGTGGACGCCATCGGGGACTTCCCCACCGACCGCGGATGGGACCTCGACAGTCTCTACCACCCGGATCCGGACCACCCCGGCACCACCTATGTCCGCCGGGGCGGCTTCCTCCACGACGCCGACCGATTCGACCCGCAGTTCTTCGGCATCAGCCCGCGCGAGGCGCTCGCCACCAGCCCCCAGCAGCGACTGCTGCTGGAAACCGCCTGGGAGGCATGCGAACGGGCGGGAATCGACCCGGTGTCCCTCAAGGGCTCCCGGACGGGCGTCTACGCCGGTACGGCCACCACCGGCGGTGCCACATCGGGTGACCTTCCGCAGAAGGGATCCGAGGGATACGCGGGCAACGCACCGAGCCTGCTCTCGGGCCGGGTGTCCTACACCCTCGGCCTGGAGGGACCGGCCGTCACGGTGGAGACGGCGTGCTCGTCCTCCCTGGTCGCGATCCATCTGGCCTGCCAGGCACTGCGGCAGGAGGAGTGCGCCCTGGCCCTGGCCGGCGGGGTGACGGTGATGACCACGCCCGAGGTGTTCACCGGCTTCTCCCGGCAGCGGGGGCTGTCCCCGGACGGGCGGTGCAAGGCGTTCTCGGCGAACGCCGACGGAACGGGATGGGGCGAAGGCGTCGGCCTGGTANCCCTCCCAGCAGCGGGTGATCCGCCAGGCCCTCGCCAGCGCCCGGCTGGCCCCGTCCGAGGTGGACGCGGTGGAGGCGCATGGCACGGGCACCAAGCTGGGTGACCCGATCGAAGCCGACGCGCTGATGGCCACTTACGGCCGCGACCGGCCGGAGGACCGGCCGCTGTGGCTCGGCTCGCTGAAGTCCAACATCGGCCATACGCAGGGCGCGGCGGGTGTGGCCGGTGTCATCAAGATGGTGATGGCCCTGCGGCACGGCGTACTCCCGGCCACCCTCCACGCCGAGGAGCTGACGCCCCATGTGGAGTGGGACGGCGGCGGGCTGCGGCTGCTGACCGAGCCGGTGGAGTGGCCGAACGGTGAGCGCCCGCGCCGGGCCGGTGTGTCGTCCTTCGGGATCAGTGGCACCAATGCGCATGTGATCGTGGAGCAGGCTCCTGATGAGGAGGTGTCGGCGGCGTCTTCTGTGGTGG